>NZ_JBFAZH010000105.1:0-12030 GCF_040681735.1 Actinoplanes sp. NPDC051633
ACCCGAGCCCCACGAGGTGTGGCGCTGGGTGACCTGGATCTGGCTGCACTGGTACGTGGCGCTGCGCGCCGAAGCGGACGTGCTGACCCGGAGCCCGGTCGCCGCCGGCCGGGTGGCCGAGGCCCGGCGGATCGTCGCCGGCAACCCGGTCGCCGAGGCCTTGGTCGAGCGCGCCGCGGCCCTGCTCGACGGCGACGAGCAGCGGCTGCTGGCCACCGCCGACGCGCTGGAGGTCGCCGGCTGCCCGTACCAGTCCGCGCGGACCCTCCTCCTGGCGGGCGGCGGGCACGCCGACCGCGGTGCAGCCGCGCTCAACGCCCTGGGCATCGGAGTGGATTGACCGGCTCACCCGGACGCGGGCAGCGGCTTCTCCGGCCAGTCCAGGGCGCGGGCACCGAGGACCGCCGCGTGCAGGGTGAACCGATGTGTGGGGTCGGCCGGGTTGTAGCCGGTCAAGGCGCGGATGCGGTCGAGACGGTAGGTCACCGCCCGCACCGAGACGTGGATGCGTTTAGCGGTCTCGGTGGCCACGCCGCCGGTGTCGAAGTACGCCTGCAGGGTCGTGATCAACGGCTCGGCGCCGCCCCGCGCCCGGGTCAGCGGCGTGAGCACGGCGTGCACCAACTCGACGATGGCCGGCTGGTCGCGCAGCAGCACCCGATAGATGAGCAGGTCGCGGGCGTTGACCACGGGGGTGGGAAGGCGTAGCCGGGCCGCCATGGTCAGCGCCTCACGAGCCTCCTCATAGGAGCGGGCGATGCCGTACAGGCCGGGGTGTGGCCGTCCGACGGCGATCTTCCACGGCCGCCCGCGCGGCAGCCGGCGCAGCTGATCGTGCATCAATCTGCCGAGTTCGTCGTGGCCGGCCGGTGCGGTGTCCGGGCTGGTCGCCTCGGCCGGTGCGAGGACCACCAGCAGTCCGTCCTTGGTGGCGACGAGAACGTCCCGATCGCCGAGCCGGTCGAAGATGACCGCCTCGAGGGCGGTGATCGCCGCATCGGTGTCCGGCAGCCGGCGGCTCGGGGCGGCGAGGGCGACCTGGTGGACGCGGGCGAGGTCGAGGCCGAACGGCTCGGCCCGGTCCACCAGGGCTCCGAGGTCGGAGTCACCGCGCAGGAGATCGTCGATGAGCTCCCGGCGCAGCGTCTCCTCCCGGCGGACCAGGTCGCGGCGGGCCACCGCGTACCCCTCGGCCAGGGTCGCCACGGCATCGTCGATGACCTGCAACACGGCGGTCGCCGCCGCTCGCACGGCCTCGCGGTCGCGGCTCCGCACGACGGCCGGCAGGTCCTGCCACAGCCGCCGGGCGGCGGACAGATAGAGCTGTACCACCCGGCCGGCCGAGATGCCCTGCTCCGCGGCCTGCCGCCCGAGGGCCCCGACGGCGTCGAGCTCGGCGCGTTTCGGCTTGCGGCCGGTGATGGCGGCGTCGGCCAGCAGCGGCAGGTAGTCGCCGAGCAGAGCCACCGGAATGCCGCCGGCGTCGCGGCTGGCCCCGGCGGCGACGTCGGCGAGCCACTGCTCGTCCGCGCCGGCCGCGGGCCGGTGTCTCTCCCGTGCGTTCTTGCCGGCCACCTGGACGACTCTCCTCGCTAGAGCTGAGGTCCAGCATCGCGCATCCGGGCCGGATCCGGCTGAAGAATTTCGCTGACCTGGGCTTCTGCCGACCCCGTTGCCGGGTGTCGGCAACTAGACCAGGAGGTTCTTCTCCTGTGCCGGCCCCTGCCCCCTGGTCGTTTCGCGGCGAGGATGGGGGTTGTCCACAACAGGGTGATCGCGCGAGGAAGGCGCCGCCGGCTCGGTTCGCCGCCCGGAACGGCATCGCAGCAGATCGCCTGTGAAAGGAATGGGTGTCACTGTGCCCGCAAACCTCGTCTCCTCCCGGCCGGCGGCCAGGAACCGTGATGCTGCCCTGGCCGCGGTCACCCCGCCGACCGCGATCGCCGTTGATCTGGGAAGCAGCGCCATCGGCGTGTGGGCAGCGCATCGCGGCACCATCACCGGTCCATGCCGCGACGCGCCCGCCTCAGCCGGCGCGTCGGTGCGGCGCGGAAGCATCGTCGACGTCGACGGGTGCATAGCGCAGCTGTCGGAACTGGCCCGCCGCTACGCGGAACCGGTCCCCGCCGGGGGAGTTCTCGTGGCCTGCCGGCCGGTGCTCGCCGGCGCATCCGACCAAGCCGCGATGCGCCGGGTGATCGATGCCGTCTTCGCGCCCTCCCTCCTGCAATTCATCGACACCGTCCGTGCCGCTGCCATCGGCTCCGGTGCGGCCGCAGGCACCCTGCTGATCGCCGACGTCGGCGCCCAGGTGTCCGAGCTCGCCCTGCTGAAGGACGGGCATGTCATCGCGGCCCGCCGCTCCGACCTCGGCACCGGCGACCTCGCGCTGGGTGCCACCACCGACCTGCTCAGCGAGATCCTCGTACGCCACGTCAACGACCTGCTCGACAGCGCGGTCGCACCGGATCTGACCGTGGCGATGACTCGCGGACTGCTGTTGGTCGGAGACGGAGCCTCGTACCCCGAACTTTCCCTAGCTCTTTCCACCGCGCTGCGACTGCGCATCCATCGCGCCTCGGCTCCTCGCACCGCCGCGCTCAACGGCGCCGGCCTGGCCGCGATGTCTCTGCTGCGCCACCCCCGCTTGTCCAGACCCGGCTCGGAACCGACCGGAGGACCCCGATGACCGTGACCATCACCGAGGAACCGCTGGAGCTGCTCCGCAGCATGCTCGAGGAGCAATTCGTCGTGCACACCAACCGGCTGACCGAGCTGACCATCTGCGGCCGGCTCCCGGGCCACGGGGGCTACGACGCCCGATCGCTGGACGCCCTCGCCGACACCGCCCGGCAGGGCATCGCCGACACCGCCCGGGCACTTCGGCGCATGTCTGACGGCACCTACGGCATCTGCCGGGTCTGCGATCAGCCGATTCCGCTCGGCCGCTTGCGCGCCGTGCCGCACGCCGACGTCTGCACCAGATGCCAACCGCACTGAGCCCGGGCGTCGTCAGTGTGCTTGCTCAGGCTCGGTGAGCCGGCGCATCAGCGTGGTCAGGTCTGAGGAGATCCACTCCTCGGCCAGGAGGCCGTCCTGGATGCGGTAGTGCTCCAGGCTCATGTAGGCCACTTCACGGCCGGTCGCGGGAATGCCCTGGAAGTCCCCGCGATGCGTGCCGCGGAAGGTGAGGCGGACCGCGACTCGGTCCCCGTCGCCGAAGATGTCGTCGATGTGGGCGTGAATGTCCGGGAAGGCGGCTCGCATGAGCTCGACGTTGCCTCTCCAGGGCGCGCGCCCCCGCATCTGGAAGGGCATGCCGGCGAGATTGATGACGAAGTCCTCGGTCAGCAAGCTCATGCAGCGGTCGAGGTCCCCGGTGTTGAACACCGAGAAGGCCCGGCGGACGAGGTCGACGTTGTGCTGGGCGTCGGTCATGACGGGTGCACCTCAATTCATGTAGTAGCTACATAGTGTAGTAGCATCACGATTATGTCCATCGAGGTGCAGGTGTTCGACCGGTTGCTGGAGATCTCGGTGCTGCTGCACGCGGACATGGCACGGTCGTTCGCCGGCACGGGGCTGACCACGTCGCGCGTCCACCTGCTGTGGGAGCTGCGCCGGCTCGGCCCGTCGACGCAGCAGGCGTTGGCGTCCGCCCTGCAGGTCAGCCCCCGCAACGTCACCGGGCTGGTCGACGCGCTGGAGTCGCACGGCTATCTCGAACGTCACCCGCACCCCACCGATCGGCGAGCTGTGCGAGTGACCCTGACCGATCTGGGCGAGCGGACGATGGCCGCCATGGAATCCGACCGGGAGCAGGCCGCGGCTGCTCTGACCGCCGACCTCTCCGAGGCCGAGCTCGACCAGTTCGGCCGGGCCTTGGGTACGGTGGCGGACCGTCTACGGCGCCTGGTCGATGCACCCGACGCGTCGGAGCGCTACCACAACTCGTAACCAGGACCTGGATGGCCGGGGACGTTGCCCGTGATCGGCAATCCCGAGCCGCCAACGTGTCCTTCGCCGGCCCTGTCAGCCCACCGCGATTGTCTCCATAGTGGAAGAAAGTACGCGGTAACTCATGTCAGACATCCACAGTAGACCCACGCGGAAGGTCGCAACTCTGAAAGGAGTAGGCATGCTTGGCGAAGCGGAACAGCGCAGGCTGACGGAGATCGAACGCGAACTGCGAACAACGGATCCCGAGTTCGTGCAGCGTTTCGATCTCGACATCCAGCCCGGTCCGCGCAAGCGGCGCGGCATCACCGCACGCGGTTGGCTGATCGTCGCGGCACTGCTCATGGGCCTGGCGGTGTTGACGGCCCGCCTGGAAATGGCGGTCATCGCGTTGAGTGTGGCCGGGGTGAGCGCCTGCTGGTGGTTCAGCAGCGGTCGCCATCGCACCGGAAACGAGCGGCGATAGCTCACGCTCCCGGGACCGGCAGGAGCCGCACACAGCAGCGGCCCGGGCCCGGGTCGAGCTCCGCGAGACAGGAGGCGTCCTCCGCACCGTCGGTGACACCGCGCAACAGGTGCAGGTTGACCCCGCACACCAGCGCCGTGTACTGCCGGGCGAGCCGATGGAACGGGCAGTTGCCCAGCACCACGGCGCCGTCGTGATCCTGCCGCGGCTCGTACCCGGCGTCCTCCAACGCCGCGAGCAGTGTGCCGGCCGCCGCACCAACGGTCTTGCCGGTGTCGTAGGCGGTGCGGTGCAACACCTCCCGCACCGCGGCGCCGGTGTTGATCGACTCCTGCACGGCCGCGGCGAGCAACCCGCCGACCAGGTCGTAATGCCGCTCGGGCACCGACACCGCCACCTCGTCCTCGGCTCGCCGGTACAACTTCGCCGGGCGGCCCGCGCCGGGACCGCCGCGCCCAGGCGGCCGCCGGTACTCGACGACCAGCAGCCCCTGTTCGGCGAGCCGGTCCAGGTGGAACGCGGCGACCCGCCGGCTGACGCCGAGCGCGTCCGCGGCCGCGTCGCGGCTCACCGAGGTCGCGGCGCGGGCGACGAGGTCGAACACGGCGCGGCGGGCCGGGTCGTTGAGGGCGGCCAGGGCGGCGACGCGGTCGGGCAACGGGCGGAGGGTCATGATCCGAGTGTAAAACACGAACATCTTGACTTTAGAAGAAGGCCGGGACTAGCTTTCTAACGTACAGAATTTCTGTTTTTAGAAGATCGGAGAGCATGTCATGAGCACCAGCACACCTGGTTCGGCGACGACCGTCCGCCACGCCGGGCGAGCCGGGGACCCGGCTCAGCAGGCGTACCTGTTGCTGCGCACCGTCTTCACGGCGGCGCCGATCCTGTTCGGCCTGGACAAGTTCGCGAACCTGCTGACCGACTGGCCCGGCTACCTGGCGCCGTTCGCCGACCGGCTCATCCCGGGCACGGCGCAACAGGCGATGTACGCCGTCGGCGTGATCGAGATCGTGGCCGGACTCCTCGTGGCGGTACGGCCGAGGTACGGCGCCGTCGTGGTGGCCGCCTGGCTGGCCGGGATCATCGTCAACCTGCTGATCCTGGGCGACTTCTACGACGTCGCGCTGCGCGACTTCGGCCTGCTGGTCGGCGCTCTCGCGCTGTGGCGGCTCGCCGGCCGCACGGCGGAGAACCCCCGGTAGCGTCCCGTTCGGCCGGGAGGCAGACCGATGACCGCGATGGAACGTCTCTACACCGAGTACGGCCAGAGTCCCTGGCTCGACAACCTCACCCGTGGCTACCTGCGCGACGGCACCCTGCAGCAGCTGGTCGCCGACGGGATCCGCGGTGTGACCGCCAACCCGACCATCTTCACCAAGGCCATCCTCGGCTCCGACGACTACGACGAGCAGTTCGCGGCGCTGACCGCGGCCGGTCGCCCGCTCGAAGACGCGTACTGGCAGCTGATCGTCGACGACATCACCGCCGCGCTGGCCGTGCTGCGCCCGGTCTTCGACGCCGCCGGGGGCACCGACGGCTTCGTCTCCGTCGAGGTCGCCCCGGAGCTGGCCCACGACACCGAGGCCACGCTGACGGCCGCCCGCGCGCTGCACGAGCGGATCGCCGCGCCCAACCTGCTGGTGAAGATCCCGGCGACCGTGGAGGGGGTCCCCGCCATCCGGGCGATGATCGCCGAGGGCCGCAGCATCAACATCACGCTGATCTTCTCGCTGTCCCGCTACGAGCAGATTATCGAGGCGTACCTGTCCGGGCTCGAAGCCCTCGTCGAGCGCGACGGCGACCCGTCACGCGTACACAGCGTCGCCTCGTTCTTCGTCAGCCGCGTCGACACCGAGGTCGACCGGCGCCTGCAGACGACCGGCGCCACCGAGGCGCCGGCGCTGCGCGGCCAGGCGGCGATCGCCCAGGCCAAACTCGCCTACCGGCTGTTCCAGCAACGCTTCACCGGCGAGCGGTGGCACCGCCTGGCCACGCTCGGGGCGGTCCCACAACGGCCGCTGTGGGCCTCCACCTCCACCAAGGACCCCGCGTACCCCGACACCCGCTACGTCGACCACCTCATCGGCCCGGAGACGGTCAACACCCTGCCCGAGAGCACCATCGCCGCGTTCACCGACCACGGCACACTGGCCCGCACCATCGACACCGACGTGGACGAAGCCGCCGAGGTGATGCGCCGGCTCGCCGCGGCCGGCATCGACATGGACCATGTCGGACTGGCACTGGAGGACCAGGGTGTCGCCGGCTTCCACACCTCCTATCGGCAGGTGCTCGCCGCGCTGGCGGACAAGGCCGATCAGCTGAGCCGCCGCTGAGACGGCTGCGTCACCAGTTGGCCGGCGGGCCGGCGCCCGATCCACCAGCCGCGAAGGGGATCCCGGGCGGCCGCCGGACGCACGGGTTCTGCCGCGACGGTGTCGTCGATGTCGAACGTGAGCTGGTCGACGACGCCGGTGACGCCCGCGACCGCCTCGGTCAGCCGTGCGGCAACGACGGCGGTCGTCCTGCTTGCTGTGCGCCCCGAGAGGGTCACGACACCGTCCTCGACGGTGGCCCGGATCTTCCCCGGCGGAATCATCAGCGTGCGGTGCAGCACACGGTGCACCACCTCGTCGCGGATGACCGCGTCGAGCTGGGCGTGGACCTTCAACAAGTCCGAGCGGGTGACGATGCCGTGCAGCCGCTCGTCGCCGTCGACCACCAGGAGGCGGCCGACACCCTTGCGGTACATCGCCCGGGCGGCCGCCGGCAGCGACGCATCGGCCCTGATGGTCAGCGCCGGGCCGCTCATCACTTCCACGGCGGTGGCCTGCGGCCAGTGCGCCGGCGGCACCCACCGGCGCCACCAACCGACTCGCCGCCTGCCGTCCGGCGCGGCGATGTCGAGCTTGCTCCGCAGATCGGTCCAGGACACCACGCCGAGCACCACATCGAACTTGTCGACGATCGGCACGGCGGTGATCTGCCGGTCGGTGAGCACGGTGACGATCTCCGCGACCGACGCGTCCTCGGGAGCCGTGATCACTTCCGTGGTCATGACATCGCGTACCCGCCACTGCTGCATGTTGCTCCTCTCCTCATCCCCGTTCCATAACTCCATCCTCGTCTCGCTCGGCTCGTCCCGACAGGGCGCCGGCGCACAGACTCGGCCGGTCGGCATTGCCGATCATCGGCAACGACGGCGGGTTCGATCGATGGTCTTTCGGAGCCGGACAGTGCGTTCTCTGCCGGGGACCGGCAAGCCGGCATGCGGAGATTGGCCGGGGCGGGCCATGACGCTCGCCGCGCCGCCGCGGCATGGTGGGCGACAAACGCTGACGTCACCGGCCGGATCGGAGGGTGAGCCGTGCGATATCAGACGATCCTCGACACCGTCCGAGCCGAGGTCTCGCCGCTCGTCGGGTGTGGCCGGGTCGCCGACTACATCCCGGCATTGGCCACTGTGGATCCGAGCCGGTTCGGGATGGCTCTCGCCACGGCCGACGGCACGGTGTACGGGGTCGGCGACTGGCAGACATCGCTGTCCATCCAGAGCATCTCCAAGGTCTTTTCCCTCGCCATGGCTCTCAGCGGCGACGACGAGGAGATCTGGCGGCGGGTCGGGCGGGAGCCGTCCGGCAGCCCGTTCAACGCACTGCAACAGCTGGAGAACGACCGCGGCGTACCGCGGAATCCGTTCGTCAACGCCGGCGCCCTGGTCGTGGTGGACCATGTGCTGGCCCTGACCGGCGACCCGACCGGAGCCGTGCTGGACCTGCTGCGGACCGAGGCGGACAACCCCGCGATCGACGTCGACCGGCAACTGGCGAAGTCGGAGGCCGGGAACCGCCACCGCAATGCCGCACTGGCCCACCTGCTGGCCGACTACGGCGCGTTGACCCATCCGGTCGACGTGGTCCTCGACCAGTACACCGATCTGTGTGCCATCGCGATGAGCTGCCGGGACCTCGCCCGGGCCGCCGGGTTCCTCGCCCGGCACGGGTTGCGCGCCGACGGCAGCCGGCTGCTGTCGCGCAGCACCGCCAAACGGCTCAACGCCACCATGCTGACGTGTGGCACCTACGACAGCGCCGGCGAGTTCGCCTACCGGGTCGGTCTGCCCGCCAAGAGCGGGGTCGGCGGCGGGATCCTGGCCGTCGTGCCGAACCGCTGCACCGTGGCCGTCTGGTCGCCGGGCCTGGACGAGAGCGGGAACTCGTGCGCCGGCCGGGCGGCGTTGGACGCGTTCACGACGCTGACCGGCTGGTCGGTGTTCTGACGAAAGTGTCGATGATCGGGCGCAGTTCGCGCTGCACGAGATAGCCGGCGAGCAGCGTGCTCGCGGCCGGGTGCGGGCTCTGGTCGCTCTCGACGACGATCCAGCCGGAGTACCGCGCCGCCAGCAGGGCACGGGTGATCGCCGGGAAGTCGACCAGGCCGTCGTCGGCGCCGGGTTCGGCGAACCAGCGCGGGATCTCGCGGGTTCCGCCCCGTTGCAGCACTGCGTACTGGGCGTGCGGCTGCAGGTATTCGTTGGCTTCGTCGATGGCCAGTGCGTCCTTGAACTGCACGTGCCGGATCCGGTCGCCGTGTCGTTCGATGGTGCGGATCGGGTCGATCCCGGCGACGGTGTCCTCTGCGGTGTCGAGCGCCAGTCCGACGATGTCCGGGTCGGTGCGGTCGAGGAGGCGGTCGAGGGCGTCGTCCCTGCGCAGCGCGGAGAGGAAGTTGACGTGCAATGCGGTCCGTACGCCGCGCTCGGACGTTGCCCGGCCCACCGCCTGCCAGCAGGCGGCGAGCCGGTCCAGCTCGCCGTCGTCGAGCGGCTCGATGTCGCCGGCCGACGGCGCCGGCCGGACCACCAGCACCGTGCCGCCCAGGCGGGCCAGGGCGTCGGCGAACCAGGCGGCTTTGTCCACGATGGCCGATGCATCGGCGGCGGCCAGTGGCGACAGCGGGCCGGTGAGGTGTTCCGACGAGCGCTGCTGCGGGTCGAAGACGAAGCTCGACACGGCGTCCACCCCGCAGCCGGCGAGGAACTCCCGGAATCCCTCCGGTGAACCGAAGTTGGCGTCGATCTGCTGCGGATTGCCCAGCGGTTCCCACCGTCCGGTGCCCGCGGTCAGCTCCACGCCCTCGAAGCCGGCGATGGAGATCGTCTTGAGGGCCCGCTCGTGCTGCTCGCGACGCACGAAGTCGTCGAACTGCGGCTTCCACTGGTTGAGGGCATAGCCCCATCGGATGTCGGTCACGTGCCGTCCCCCTATCGGTAGATCTTCTCGAGGACGTTCGCGGCGTACCAGCGGGAGATCGCGGTGCTCTCGGAGTAGTCGCCGCCCTCCTTGTTGGCCTTGTCGTGCTCGACCGAGATCCAGCCGCGGTAGTCGTTGTCGCGTACGGCGGTCATCATCGCCTCGAAGTCGACGAGCCCGTCCGGCGTACCCATCTCGTAGAACCACTTGCCCGTGGTCGGCGCCATGATCTCCGAGTCGGGCCGGTGTCTGTGGTCGTCGCCGGTGGCGACGTTGCGGGTGTCCTTGAAGTGGAAGCCGCTCACCCGGTGCGCGTGCCTCCGGTACAGGGCCACCGGGTCGACCGAGGCGATGCAGTGCTGTGCCGTGTCGACGAACAGGGAGACGTACGCCGGGTCGGTGTGCGCGTAGAAGGTCTCGATGTCCTGCTCGCTCTGGATGCCGCAGAAGAACTCGTGATGGCAGGTCAGCCGGACCCCGTGGCTCGCGGTGATCTCCCCGACCCGGTTCCACAGCTCGGCGGTGATCTTCAGCTTGTCGTCGGTGACCGGCTCCATGTCGTAGTAGAGGGTCGCCGGCATCACGATGATGTTGTCCAGGTCGATGACCGACCAGTGCCCCATCGTCACCCGGAAGTCCTCGAGGATGTTCTCGTGGGTCTCCGGGATGTGCGGCGCGTAGTTGCGCAGGTCGTAGTCGGCGGCGTGGAAGGTGTTCACGATCCGCTCCAGGCCGTGGTCCTGGACCATCTCCTGATATTTCGCCGGGCCGCCGTAGTCGCCGTACATCTGCCACAGCCGGAAGTCGAAGGTGTCGATGGCGTCGAACCCGACGGCCTTGATCTGCTTGAGGAAAGCGGACATGGTGCGGTGCGAGTGCCACTGGTCGATCGGGCCGGCCGGGCCGTTGCTGCGCCAGTGGTCCATGTAGCTCCACTTGATCCGCCGCTCGGGCGCACCTGTCGTGCCGTTCATGAGTCACCCCGGGCAGAGTTGGGTGTGTCGACGAGAGCCGCGACGCGCTCGCGCACGGCACGGGCGGTGAGCACGCCCAGCGCCACGGCGGTCAGCGTCGGGTTGCAGGCGGTCGCGGTGGGGATCAGGTTGTTGCCGCCGACGTACAGGTTCTCGGTGCCCCACACCCGGCCGGTCGGATCGCAGACGCTGGTGCCGTCGTCCGCCGGACCCATCCGCGTGGTCCCCAGGTAGTGCAGCGAGCTGCCGGCGGGCATCAGGAACGGCTCGCCCAGCGGCCGGCCCAGTGCCTCCGCGGCCCGGCCGATCTCATCGGTGGCAGTGGCGATGGCCCGCTCGTCGCCGGCGCTCAGGGTGTAGTCGATCCGGATCGCCGGCAGGCCGTACTCGTCGGTGGCGCCGTCGTCGAACCAGACCCGGTTGTCCGGCGACAGTTCCTTGCGGCAGAACCAGCCGAGGCCGACGACCTGGCCGGGCCGGACGGTGACCCCCGGCTCCAGCGGCATGGGGGAGGCGTCCATCTGCATGACCTGGCCGTGGAACGGCCGGTCGGGGGCGTACGGCACCCAGGAGACACCGGAGACGGGCACGATGGCGCCGCCGCCGGGAGCCGCGGCGGAGGAGACCGGCAGGTCGACGTCGACGGGTACGCCGTCCGGGACGTACCTGTCGTCCAGGATCGAGGCGGCCATGATCTGGGGGTGCTCGGTCAGATAGCGACCGAGCGCCGCGGGCCGGACGCCGGAGGCCCACAGCAGCTGCGGGGTGCGGAACGCGTCGGCCGCGACGATGACGACCCGGGCGTCCAGGATCTCCCGCCGGCCCGTGCCGGCGTCGGTGACCTCGACCGCGGTCGCCCGCCCGCCGTCGACGAGGATCCGGGTGACCACGGCGCCGGAGCGCAGGGTCACGCCCGGCCGCTGCCACAGGTCGCCGGCGAGGATCGCGGGACCGGTCCAGTGCAGCGTGCCGTCCTGCGCCACCGTGACCGCGACCGGCATGGGCCCGACCGCTCGACGGCCCGGACGGTCGAACAGTTCGCCGAGCACGCCCTGGACGGCTCCGGTCAGCGGGGCCTGGTCGAAGGCGTGGGTGGTGACCGCGAGCAGTTCCTCGGCCCGGGTCAACGCCTCGTCGAGAGTCACCGGATCGAGGAAGCCGGGCACCTCGTCGTCCACCGGCCGCGGACAGGCCGCCGTCCAGTGCGCGCCCATGCCGCCGACGTTGGTGGAGACCGCGGCGTTGGGCATTGCCGGCGCTCCGATCAGCGCCGTGCCCGGCCGGGCGGCGGTGCCCCCGGGCACCGGGTCGGCGCCGCGCGCAAGCTCCGTCAGCGCTCGGTCACGCTCCAGCCGTTCGACGATGTTCTTCACCTGTC
>NZ_JBFAZH010000106.1:0-11973 GCF_040681735.1 Actinoplanes sp. NPDC051633
CGATAAAATAGTATTCAAAATTTTATGTTATTATTTCACTTCTTCAGTGTTGCAGTAGATAACCTTGCAACTTTTTATTGTTTTGATGACTAAATTTGCAATTAAAAATTAATAAAGAGGTGAAAGTGTGGAGATATTTGAAACTCTACTCATATTTGTCGCACTAGTTATTGTGAGCTCCTTTGTACATACTTTCATACCTAAAGTACCTCTTGCACGCCATCGGGGCGCTGGCCGCGTTCCGCCTGCTGCCCCTGCTCGGCCAGGAATGGCAGATGATTACGCTGGCCCGCCGGGCACGCGGGCTGGACGCCGGCCGCAACCCGGTCGCCCGGTTGCGGCTCTTCGTCTCGACGGCGTTCGCGCTGCTGGTGGGGGCGCTGCGCAGGGGCGGGCGGCTGGCCACCGCGATGGACGCGCGCGGGTTCGACTCGGGGACGCCGCGGACCTTCGCACGGCGACAGGTCTTCACCGGGTACGACTGGCTGCTGGTCGGCTCGGCCCTGCTGATCGGTCTGCTGGTGCTCGCGGCGAGCGTCGCCACCGGAGTGTTCCGGCCGATCATCGGCTAGTTCACCGGATCGACACCCGGTGTTGGGATGCCTCCACGAGATTGATCCACATGGGTCACGGCCATCACCACCATCACGACCACGATCACTCGCCTGCGGACGTACCCGCGGCATTGGACCTGAGCGTCCCCGACTCCGAGCTGTCACCCGCCGACGTCTCCCGGCGTGGTTTCCTGCGCGGCGCCGGGCTTCTCGGCGCGGGCGCGGCAGCGACCGTGCTCGGCTCGCCCACCACCGCCGCCTTCGCCTCCGCCCCCGCCGGCCGCACGGACGACGGGCCGGCCTGGCTCGCCGGCGACCACCACATCCACACCCAGTACAGCTCCGACGCGCAGTACCGGGTGATCGACCAGGCCCGGCACGGCCGCGCCTACGGCCTCGACTGGCTGGTCATCACCGACCACGGCAGCAACGCCCACGCCAAGATCGGCGTCGAGAAGGTCAACCCGGACATCCTCGCCACCCGTGCCGAGCTGAAGGACCTGCTGACCTTCCAGGGTCTGGAGTGGAACATCCCGGCCGCCGAGCACGCCACGGTCTTCGTGCACCCCGGCCGCAACGAGGTCTCGGTGCTCAAGCAGTTCGAGCAGGCCTACGACGGCTCGCAGCTGCCGCCGGCCAACACCACCGAGCAGAACGAGGCCGCCGCGATCGCCGGCATCAAGTTCCTCGGCGAGCAGGTGCGCGCCCGCAAGGTCGAAGGCGCGCTGTTCCTGGCCAACCACCCGGCCCGGCGCGGCATCGACTCCCCGCACGAGATCCGCAACTGGCGCGACGCCGATCCCACAGTGGCGATCGGCATGGAAGGCGCGCCCGGGCACCAGGCCGCGGGCATCCCGGCGCCGAACGGCCGCGGCGGCGCGCGCGGGTACTACGACAACAGCCCGTCGGCGGCGTCGTTCCCCGGCTACCCGCTGGAGGCGTACCGGACGTGGGGCGGTTTCGACTGGATGACCGCCACGGTCGGTGGGCTGTGGGACAGCCTGCTCGCCGAGGGTCGCGCCTGGTGGGTGACGGTCAACTCGGACAGCCACGTGAACTATCTCGACCAGTCCGACCGCGGGCCGGGCAGCGACTTCGAGGCCAACGGCAGATACAACGACCCCGTCTACACCGGCGTCGTCAACACGTCGGCCGGTGACTTCTGGCCGGGGTTCTACGGGCGCACCAACGTCGGTGCGCGGGCCCGGTCGTACCGCGCGGTGATGGACGGGCTGCGCGACGGACGGGTGTGGGTCGACCACGGGCGGCTGATCAAGGGCCTGGACATGCGGGTACGGTCCGGCGGCGGCGCGGGCGTGCCGATCGGCGGGGTGCTGCGGGTACGGCGGGGCGCGACCATCGAGCTGGTCCTCGACATCGACCTGCAGGACGTGCCGAACTGGCGGCAGTTCGTGCCGGTGCTGTCGCGGGTCGACGTCATCGCCGGCACGGTCACCGGGCCGGTCGCCTCCCGGGACGCCTTCACCGCGCCGGACACCAAGGTGGTGAAGTCGTTCGAGATCGCCCCCGGGGGGCGCGGGCGGGTGTCGTTGCGGTACTCGTCCGGGCGGTTTGACCGGCCGTTCTACCTGCGGGTGCGGGGGACGGACGGCAAGCGTACGCAGCCCGGGCTGCTCGGCGCGGCGGTGGACCCGCACGGTCCGGCGCTGGACGCGATCGGCAACGCCGACCCGTGGGGCGACCTGTGGTTCTACACGAACCCGATCTGGGTCCTCCCCCGATGACCTTCGACTCCGCGGGGACTTCGTACGTCCCCTCTGGAACGGGGACCTTTCGCTGGTTCTCACCGTCGTACCGGCCCATGACAGAATAGTCGTTCCGTTCGAAACAAGGCACCCAACGCCCTGCTGTGCCGCGCACTGAGCCTCCGCTACGGTGACCGCCATGTCCCAGGTCTCCGTGTTCTTCGTCGACGCCGGAACGGGTGAGACGTTCGCCCGCAGCGACATGCCGGCGGGACAGGTGCCGGTGACCTTCGCCCCCGCGACGACGGTGCAGATCGGCGACGACTCGTGGGAGGTCGAGCGGGCCGACTACGTCACGGATTCGCGGCTGGTGCTCACGGTGCGCCGGCTCTCGACCATGCCGCCGCGCGAGATCCTGTACTCGCTGCCGTCCATCGCCGACGGGCTTCCGCCTGCCGGGCCCGGTCACTCCGGCGAGCCCGTGCTGGACCTGCACGAGGACGACTGGCGTCAGGTCGAGCTGGTGTCCAGCGCGCTGGGGCCGCAGGTGTCCGCGGAGTTCGACGAGATCGAGCGCGTCCTCTCCGCCCAGGCCCAGCACGACGCCGAGGGCCGGGTGATCGGTTACCGCAACATCCACCTGCGGTCGTTGACGTCGCTGGTGACGCCGGTGCCGTGGCCGGGCCGCGACACCGGCGAGGTCCGGCTGGGCGGCTCGCCGGTGGCGGGTTCCTTCGCCCACAACCTGGGCGGCGCCTGGTGCTACGGCGTGGCCGGCCCGGCCGGCGCGACGGTGGTGGGTCTGCACCCGAACGCGACCCCGGTGGCGGCGTCGCTGCGCCCGCTCCTGGTCGAGCACGACCTGCTGGTGGTCGACTGGTGCCGCCGGGTGATCCACTGAAGCCCCGGGATCAGCCGGTGAAGATCACCGTGCCGTAGTCGAGGAAGCCGACGCTCAGTTCGAGCTGAAGATCCTTCTGGCCTTCCAGGCCGTAGCCCATCCACCAGGTCACCGACTTGCCCGGCAGCACCTTGTTGTCCGGCGCGTCCAGGCCGTCCTGGTAGACCGACTCGCCCTCGGTGCCGGCGGCGGACGCCGCGCCGGTGGTGAGCGCCGGGTCGAAGATCTCCTTGGTGTTGTTCTTGAAGGTCGCCTTGAACTTGAGATAGACGGGCTTCTTCTCACCGACGACGGCATACCGGTCCGGCGTGAACTTGACGGGCTTCCCGACGGTCAGCGTGCTGCCGTCCTTGAACTTCACCGCCTGCCCGAACCGGTACACACCCCGGTCGCCGCTGCCGGCCTTGTCGCCGCCGGCCTTCTCACCGGCCGCCTCGGCGGCATTGCCGGCGGTCTCTCCGGTGTCGGCGCCGCCCCCGCTGCACGCCAGCATCATCGCCGCGACCAGCGCCCCACCGGCGACCATGATGCTTTTGTTCCACTTGTTCCCGGCCATCTGCAGCGCCCTTCCAATCCCCGATTTCGTGCGTCGCCTGACCAACGCGGGGCCGCGCTTCCCGATGTGCGCCGGACGGTCCGTCTACCCGCACGTTCGACGGGCGGCGGGTAGCCGTTAGGTCGAGCCGGACCGGCGCCGTCAGGACCGCGACGAGCGGCCCGGGCGCGTCGCTCATGCCTGCAACGGCCTCGTGCGCGGGCGGACGATGCGGCTGGTGATGCGCCAGCCGCTGTCGCGGCGCTCGACGGTGTCCTCGTACGTGACGCTTCCCACCGACCCGTCGGCCATCACGCCCAGGGCTCAACGTCATGCCCAGTACCGTAGAGGCCCCGGCAGCGGGATCTTGGTGGGCGGGGCGCGGCGAGGGACGATGGCGGCATGCTGGTTGCGTTTTCGGTGACGCCCATCGGGGCGGGGGAATCGGTCGGGGATGCGGTTGCCGAGGCGGTGCGGGTGGTGCGGGCCTCCGGGCTGCCCAATCGCACGGATGCCATGTTCACCACCATCGAGGGTGAGTGGGACGAGGTGATGGCCGTCGTCAAGCGGGCCGTCGACGTGGTCGCCGAGGCGGCGCCACGGGTCAGTGTCGTGCTCAAGGCCGATGTGCGGCCGGGCGTGACCGGGGCGCTGGAGGCCAAGGTCGAGCACGTCGAGCGCAGGCTGGCCGAGTAGTGCGCACCCTGGTCATGTGGGACATCGACGGCACTCTGCTGCGCGGCGGCGGGCTGGCCTGGCGGGCCTGGCAGGCGGCGTTCGCCGAGGTCACCGGTCGCGAGTGGCGGGAGACGCCGCACATCGGCGGGCGGACGGATCTCGACCTGTGCGCCGAGGTGTTCAGCACGCACGGCGTCACGGACTGCACGCCGGAGCGGTTCTTCGAGCGCTATGTCGAGTTGGTCCTGCTGGAGCAGCATCTGTTCGCCGAGCAGGGGTGGCTGATGCCGGGCGTGCGCGAGGTGCTCGCGGCCCTGGGCGACGAGCCGGATGTGGTGCAGACCCTGGTCACCGGCAATCACCCGGTGGTCGCCGCGGCCAAGGTCGGCGCGTTCGGGCTGGCGGACGCCTTCGACGCCGAGGTCGGCGGGTACGGCACCGACGACAGCGTGCGGGCCACCCTGGTGCGGCGCTGCCTGGAGCGGGCCGGCCAGAAGTACGGCGAGCAGTTCCGCGCCGTGGTGGTGGGCGACACCGGGCATGACGTCGACGCGGCGCTGGCCAACGGTGTGACCGTGGTGGCCGTGGCGACCGGCGGGGTGAGCTCGGACGAGCTCGCCGCCGCCGGCGCGCATCACGTGCTGCCGGATCTGTCCGACGTGGACGCCGCGGTGCGCCTGATCAAGGCTTGACCGGGTTGGGGACGGCTCCGCCGAAGCGGCGGTCGCGGCTGGCGAAGAGCTCGCACGCATACCAGAGGTGGCGGCGGTCGAAGTCGGGCCACAGGGTGTCGAGGAAGACCAGCTCGGCGTACGCCGACTGCCAGAGCAGGAAGTTCGACGTACGCTGCTCCCCCGACGGCCGCAGGAACAGGTCCACCGGCGGCACCTCGGGGTGGTAGAGGTACTTGGCGATGGTCCGCTCGTTGACCTTGTCGGGCTTCAGCTTGCCGGCCGCCACGTCCCGGGCGATCGCGGCGGCCGCGTCCGCGATCTCCGCCTGGCCGCCGTAGTTGACGCAGAACTGCAGCGTGAGCGTCTTGTTGCCGCGCGACATCTCCTCGGCCGTCTGCAGCTCGCTGATCACGCTTTTCCACAACCGGCCCGCGCGGCCCGACCAGACCACGCGGACGCCCAGGTCGACCAGCTGGTCGCGCCGGCGCCGGATCACGTCGCGGTTGAACCCCATCAGGAAGCGCACCTCCTCGGGCGACCGCTTCCAGTTCTCGGTCGAGAACGCATACGCCGACAGGTACGGGATGCCCAGCTCGATGGCGCCCTCGATGGTGTCGAAGAGCGAGTGCTCCCCCTGCTCGTGCCCCTTGGTCCGGGACAGCCCGCGCTCCTTGGCCCAGCGACCGTTGCCGTCCATGACCAGCGCGACGTGCTTGGGCAGCGCGTCCCGCGGGATCTCCGGCGGCGTGACACCGGAGATGTGCGGTGTGGGCGGACGTGGGCTCACGGCGCCACCTTCGTTCGCGACTGCGGGGCTCGCAAAACCGGCTCACTCCTCGCGCTCACGGACTCTCCCGTCGATCGACCAGCGGCAGGGAGCGCATCGCCCGCTCCATGTGCCATTGCAGGTGTGCCGCCACCAGGCCGCTGCACTCACGGCGGACCGGTGACTCCGCGGCGTCGGCGACCTGCCAGTCACCGGCGGTCAGGGCGGCCATCAGGCCGATCGTGGCGGGGGCGGGATGCGCCGCGCCGGGCGGGCGGCAGTCGGGGCAGACCGCCCCGCCGGCCGGCACCGAGAAGGCGCCGTGCCGGCCCGGGTCGCCGCAGACCGCACACTCGGTGAGCGCGGGCGCCCAGCCGGCCGTGGACATCGCCCGCAGGAGGTACGCGTCGAGCACCAGCGTGCCGGCGTGCTCGCCGACCGCCAGCGCCTTGAGCGCGCCGAGCGTGAGCTGGAACAACCGTAGCGACGGCTCGCGCTCGATCGGGGTGAGCCGCTCGGCCGTCTCGGCGATCGCGCTGGCCGCCGTGTATCTCGGATAGTCACCGAGGAACTGCTTGCCGTAGAGCGCCACCGCCTCGACCTGACTCACCGAGTGCAGCGAGCTGCCCACCCCCTCGGGCGACCCGGCGAGCTGCAGGTCGACGTGGCCGAACGGCTCGAGCCGGGCGCCGAAGCGCGACATCGTGCGCCGCACGCCCCGGGCCACCGCGCGCAACCGGCCGTGCCGCCGGGTCAGCAGCGTGATGATGCGGTCGCTCTCGCCGAGCTTCTGCACACGCAGGACAACCGCGTCGTCACGGTAGAGCTGGCGGCGATATCCGGCGGTGGGCACCCGGCCATTCTGCCTGTTGGGTACGACAACCAGGGCAGCCGACCCTGAGCCGTCTCAGGGTGATTTCGGGGGCGGCCTGGGTGACCAACCCGATGGCGTGCCTGTGAACGCCGGTCATAGCGTCTACAGCATGACCCGCCGCGCGCTCGCCGCCACCCTGATCGCCGCCGCCGCTGCCACCACGCTCGCCGGATGCGGCGGGGTCGGCGCCACGCTGACCTTCAACGACGTGGAGAAGGTCAAGATCACCGAGATCAAGATGGTCGGCGACAGCGGCGACGTGGCGGTCAAGACCGCGGCCATCGCGGAAACGCGGATCACCCGGATCATCCAGCACAGCTCCGATCCCGGGCCGTCGTACAAGGTCGAGGGCACGGTGCTCAGCATCGACACGAACTGCGGGGCGGACTGCCGGGCGGACTACGACATCACCGCGCCGGAGGGCGTCAAGGTCACCGGGAAGCTGTCATCGGGGGACATCGGCCTGACCGCCATCGGGTCGGCCGACGTAACGGTGACCTCCGGCGACATCCTCGTCCAGGGCGCCACCGGCGACGTCCGGGCGGTGGCCACCTCGGGCGACCTGAACGTCACGCAGGTGGCCGGGAAGACCACGCTGCAGTCGACCTCCGGCGACGCCCGGGCGCTGGACGTCCGCGGCCCGGTCGACGTGCGGGTCACCTCCGGCGACGTCACCGTGCACTCACGGGCGCAGAACTCGATCACGGCGAACGCGACCAGCGGCAACGTGGATGTCACGGTGCCCCGGGGCGGCTACCGGATCAACATCGACGCGAACTCCGGCGACGAGGCGATGACCGACCTGGTGCCGGATCCGGCGTCGAAGTTCACGCTGGACCTGCACGCCGGCAGTGGCGACGTGACGCTGGTGGCCGATCCGGCGGCATGATCGGTGGATGACCGCGTTCTATCTGCCGCTGGGTGACGACCGCTACGAGCCGACGACGTCGACCGAGAGTCCGTGGGACTCGAGGATGCAGCACGGCGGCCCGCCCGCCGCCCTGCTGGGACATCGGATGTCCCAGGACGGCCTGCGGCTGACCCGGATCTCGCTGGACTTCCTCGGCCCGATCCCGCGCAAGCCGCTGTCGATCGAGGTCACCACGCTCAAGCCCGGCCGGCTGACCGCTCTGGTCGAGGCCCGGATGGTGGTCGACGGCAGGACCGCGGTGGTGGCGCGCGGCTGGCACATCGCGGCCGGCCCGAAACCGCCGGTGGTCACCCCGCCGGTGACCCCGCCGCCGGTGCCCGCCGACGCCGGCGGTCACGGCCTGCCCGGCTGGGGCTACGGCGACGCGATCGAGTGGCGGTTCCGTGAGGGCGGGTTCGGGCGGTACGCCGGGCACGCGGACGTGTGGACCCGGGTGCGGCATCCGCTGATCGAGGGCGAGGAGATCACCGGGACGGCCCGGGCGCTGATCGTCGCGGACTCGGCGAACGGCTTGTCGGCGGCGCTCGACATGGGCACGTGGCTGTCGATCCCGCCGGGGATGACGACCACGCTGCTGCGGCCGGCCGACGGCGAATGGGTGCACCTGAGGTGCCGTACCGAATTGACCGGTGACGGTCTCGGGCTGTGCACCGCCGAGCTCGCCGACGAGGGCGGCCGGATCGGCGTGGTCAGCCAGCCGCTACTCGTTCGTCAGCGTCAGCCGGGTGGCCCGACCGGCGCGACAGCCAGATGAACGGCAGCGCGAGCGCCCCCAGCCCGGCCGAGAGAGCGAAGGACGCCGGGTAGCCCCACGCGTCCGCAGACCGGCCGAGCAGGGGCTGCGCCGCCGCGCCGCCGGCCGACGACATCAGCGAGTCGAAGGACAGCAGGGTGGCGCGCTGCCCGGAGGGGATCATCCCGTTCAGGTACGCCTGCCGGACCGGCGTCTCGGCCGACCACGCCACACCCCACACCACGATCAGCCCGAGCACCGCCCAGAAACTGGGGATCAGCGCCATCAACAGGACGGACAGCACGCCGACGGCCGACAGGGAGAAGATCATCGAGGTGCGGCGGCGGAACCGGGCACGAATGTAGGGCGCCAGCAGACCGCCGCCGATCTGCGCGGCCGCCAGCAGCGCGGCGGAGAGGCCGGCCACGGCGTAGGCCGAATCGTCCCCCCAGAGCTCGAGCAGGTGCGGCTGCAACGCGTAGCCCACGTAGATGCCCACGCCGCCGACCGCCAGCCCGGCGATGAGAAGCCAGCGCACCGGGCGCTCGCGCAGGCCGTACCGGGCCGAGTCGCCGGCGATCCTGCGTACCTCATGGAAGTAGCCCTGCGCCCGCTGCGGCGTGAACCCCAGGTCGCGCATCAGCAACGCCGCCACCACGAACATCACCACCAGCACCGCGGCCCGCAGGACGTACGGCGCGCCCAGCCCCAGCCACTGCGCCAGCAGGCCACCGCCGGCCGAGCCGATCAGCATGCCCGCGCCCATGAACACCTGCCCGCGGGCGAACACCGGGTCGAGCGGCCCGTCGTCGCCGGTGGCGTGCAGCGCGTCGACCAGCCACGCCTCGACCGCGCCGGAGAAGAACGTGAAGCCGAGCCCGATCAACGCCGACGACACCGCCCACGCCCAGAACGGCCCCTGCACCGACCACAGCCACACGTAGAACATCGTGGTGATCGCGAGCGTGACCGTGCCCAGCAGGAACGACGCGCGCCGGCCCCAGGAGTCGGCGACGATGCCGGTCGGCACCTCGAAGAGCACCATCCCGGCGGTGAAGAACGCGTTCGCCGTGAACGCCTGGAAGTTGCTCAGCCCGGCGTCCAGCAGGAAGATCGTGTTGACGCCCCAGATCAGCGATGCGGCGATGGTGTTGCCGAACCCCAGCACGTAATACGTGCGCCTGACCTGTGCGGGCGTCGAGATCATGCCACAGGTTAGTCCCGGGCGAGGGCGGCCGCGGGCGCACGGCGGCCCTGCACGTTGTGATGATCCGGCCGGGCCCGCAGCGGCCGCGGCTCGGCGTGCACGACGTGCGGCCTGACCGGACGCGACGGCAGGCCACCGCCCGGCACCAGCACCGGCCGCCGCCCGCCGGCCCAGTCCTCGACCCAGCCCACGGCGAGCACCACCAGGGCCAGCATGGACAACACCACCACCATCCGCCAGGCGATGCCGAGGTCGCCGCGGACCGGCCAGCCCGCCGCCTCGCCGGCGTGCGTGACCACCACGATGATCGGCACGTGCCAGAGATAGATCGTCAGCGCCCGCGAGTTCAGGATCGCGATCCAGCGCCGCGGCTTGAGAACGGGCGAGAACCGCAGCAGCACCAGCACGAACGCCAGCGACCACAGGGCGTTGCCGAGCGGATCGTCGTTGATGTCGAGGCCACGCGGACCGGGGTGTGTCACGATCCAGCACGCGGCGACGACCGCCACCACGCCGGCGACCCACAGCAGCCGGCGGTCCTTGAGCTTGCCGTCGTGGTGCGCGAAGCCCAGCAGCCAGGCGCCGCCGTAGAGCGCTAGGTCGCGCACGATCGGATGCGGCGTCAACCCGGCGAACACGATCACCGCCAGCCCGATGTACGGCGTCATCACCGACACCACCGGGAACCGGCGGAAGATCGGCAACAGCAGCGGCGACAGCAGCACGAACCACAGGAAGTCACGCAGATACCAGGTCGCGCTCAGCGCCTCGGTCCACACCCCGCCGGCCCACGGATCCTCGATCGGGAAGAACCAGAGCAGCAGTCGCCAGTCCCAGACCAGACCGTCAAGCATCATCGCGGGCACCGCCACCAGCGACAACACCCACAGCGACGGCAGCAGCCGGCGCAGGCGGCGCTCGACGGCGAGCGGACCCGACCGGTCCAGCGAGGCGGCCATCATCGAGCCGCCCAGCGCGAACATCACGGACATCGCGGGGAACACGACGGTCAGTGCCGACCATCCGGTGACGTGATAGACGACGACCCGGGCCACCGCCGCGGCGCGGAGCAGGTCCAGGTAGCGATTCCGCATTGCTACAGAACTATCGAAGTCGGCTTCCTCGGGCAAACCAGCGTGACTAAACCCACATATCCGATTGAGATAGGTGAATTAGAACCCAAGTTTCCGGAGCTGCTTGGGGTCACGCTGCCACTCCTTCGCGACGCGGACGTGAAGGTCCAGGTAGACGCGACGACCGAGCAGGGTCTCGATCTCACCGCGGGCCTTCGTACCCACTTCCTTCAGCCGCGAACCGCGGTGGCCGATCACGATCGACTTCTGGCTGTCCCGCTCCACGTACACGTCCGCGAAGATCCGCACCAGGTTGCCCTCGTCCTGCATCTCCTCGACCAGCACCGCGATCGAGTGCGGCAGCTCGTCCCGCACGCCCTCCAGCGCCGCCTCCCGGATCAGCTCCGCGATCAGCACCTGCTCCGGCTCGTCGGTCAGCACATCGTCCGGATACAGCTGCGGCGACTCGGGCAGATGCCGCACGAGCACGTCGACCAGCGTGTCCACCTGATGCCCGGAAACCGCACTCACCGGCACGATCTCCGCGAAGTCGTACAACTCGCTCACCGCGAGCAGATGCTTCGCCAACACCTCGGGACCGACCAGATCCACCTTCGTCACCACCGCGATCACGGTCGCCTTCAGCGCGCTCACCTCCGCCGAGATGAACCGGTCACCACGCCCGATCGGCTCGTCCGCCGGGAAGCACACCCCGATCACGTCGGTCTCGCTCCAGACCTCCTTGACCAGGTCGTTCAGCCGCTCCCCGAGCAGCGTCCGCGGCCGGTGCAGCCCCGGCGTGTCGACCAGCACCAGCTGGGCGTCGCCCCGGTGCAGGATCCCGCGGATCACGTGCCGGGTGGTCTGCGGCTTCGACGACGTGATCGCGATCTTCTGCCCGACGATCGCGTTCGTCAGCGTCGACTTGCCCGCGTTCGGCCGCCCCACGAAACACACGAACCCCGCGCGATAGACGTCGTCCGCGGCCTGCTGCCGCGCCACCGCTTTGTGGGTGTGCTGCTTCTGAGGGGTACGCCGCCCCTCCGCCTCCGCCGATGCCGGGGCCCGGCGGCTCCGAGGCTTGCGCGGCTTCCTGACGCCCTTGCCGTCCCCGGCCGGCCGCGCCTCGGCCTTCCCCGCCCGGCCGGTCGCGCCCGCCGACTCCTCGCGGTCCGTCATGCGGTGACCGTGCCGAGCAGCGACCCATCCGGCGCCGCCACATGGACCGGCGCGTCGGCGTTCAGATCCCGCACCGCCGCGTGCCCGGCGCCGTCGAGCGTCGACGCCTCGGTCACCACGGCAGCCGCCTCGAGCGACTTGGCCCCGGCCGCCGCCGCCGAC
>NZ_JBFAZH010000107.1:0-11967 GCF_040681735.1 Actinoplanes sp. NPDC051633
CCGGCTCGTAGACCTTGGGCGCGCGGCCCCGCCCACGCTTCTCGCCTGGTGGCGCCTCATACCGAGCGGTCAGCAGGCCGGCGTCCACCAGCTTGTCCAGATGGAACGCGGCCAGGCTGCGCGACATGGCGGTGCCCGCGGCGGCCTCCTCCCGCGCGACGGGATGGTCCTGGCGGCGCACGTAGTCGTACAGCGCGCGGCGGGACGCGTCGGACAGCGTCGACACGGCGATCCAGCGGTCGGTCACCTCCAGATAATATCACTAACGACGGCTATTGAAATTACTGGAGCGCGGGTACACGATGGCGTCATGACGGTTACCCTGCGGCGTCCGAGTCGCGACCTGCTGGCGGCCGAGCACGCGGCGGCCGAGTTCATGACCGCGCTGGGCATCGACGTGACCGCCGAGGGCATGGCCGACACCCCGGCGCGGATGGCCCGGGCCTACGCGGAGATGCTCACGCCACCGGAGTTCACACCGACCACCTTCGACAACGACCACGGCTACGACGAACTGGTGCTCGCCCGGTCCATCCCGATCCGATCGGTGTGCGAGCACCACCTGCTGCCGTTCGTCGGGGTGGCGCACGTCGGCTACCTGCCTGGGCACCGCATCCTCGGCCTGTCGAAGCTCGCCCGCGTCGTCGAGCACTTCGCGCACGGCCCGCAGGTGCAGGAACGCCTGACCAGGCAGGTCGCCGACTGGCTCGACCAGCAGCTGCGGCCGCGCGGCGTCGGCGTCGTGATCGAGGCCGAGCACCTGTGCATGAGCCTGCGCGGCGTCCGCGCGGTCGGCGCTCGCACCGTCACCTCCACCCTGCTCGGCGCGCTGCGCGTAGACCCCGGCTCGCGCGCCGAGTTCCTCGCGATGGCGAAAGGACACTGACATGACATTCGTAGTGGTCGGCGCCGGCCTGGCCGGCGGCAAGGCCGTGGAAACCCTGCGCGACCAGGGGTACGACGGACGGATCGTGCTGATCGGATCGGAGGAGTCGCCGCCGTACGAGCGGCCGCCGCTGTCCAAGGGCCTGCTCCTGGGCACCGCGGAGCGGGACAGCGTCTTCGTCCACACCCCACAGTGGTATGCGGACCATGATGTCGACCTGCGCACCGGGACGACCGTCACCGGCCTCTCACCCGAGAAACGCCTGGTGGCGGCCGGCGGCGAGGAGATCGTGTACGACCGGTTGCTGCTGACGACCGGCGCCAGCCCGCGCCGACTGTCCGTGCCGGGCGGTGAGCGAGCCTTGCTGCTGCGTACCCTCGGCGACTCCGAAGCCATCGCACGGGCCGCAACCGACGGCAGCCGGATCGTGGTGATCGGCGCCGGGTGGATCGGCCTGGAGGTCGCGGCGGCGGCGCGCTCGCACGGCGCGGCCGTCACGGTCGTGGAGACGGCAAGCCTGCCGCTGCAGCGGGTGCTCGGCGACACGATCGCCACGATCTTCGCCGACCTGCATCGAGAACACGGCGTCGAGTTCCACTTCGGAGCAAAGATCAGCGAGATCACCGCGACGCACGTGCTGCTGGCCGACGGGACGGCGTTGCCCTTCGACGCGGTCATCGCCGGGGTCGGGGTCACGCCGAACGTCGACCTGGCTGCTCAAGCAGGCCTCGCCGTTGACAACGGGGTGCTCGTCGACCGGCAGCTGCGCACCAGCGACCCGGCGATCTTCGCCGCCGGCGACGTCGCGAACGTGGACCATCCGCTGCTCAAGACCCGGATCCGCGTCGAGCACTGGGCGAATGCGCTGCACTCCGGTCCGGCGGCCGCGCGGGCGATGCTCGACCAGGACGTGTCCTACGACCGCCTGCCGTACTTCTGCACCGACCAGTACGACCTCGGCATGGAGTACACCGGGTGGGTGCCGCCCGGCATCGACGCCGAGGTGGTCGTGCGCGGCGATCTCGCGAGCCGTTCATTCATCGCGTTCTGGCTGGTGGAGGGGAAGGTGGCGGCCGGAATGAACGTCAACATCTGGGACGTCAACGACGCGATCGCTGATCTCGTCCGGGCCGGGGCCGTGATCGATCGGGGGCGGCTTGCCGACCCGGGCTTGGCGCTGGAGGAGTTGCTGCCGTGAGCGAGGAGGTGGAGCGGCTGCGGCGGTGGGAGGAGTCGGGTGCGTACTGGGAGGTGGTGGCTCGTACCCCGGGTGGGTTGGTGATTGCGCTTTTGACCTGCGATCTCCGTGAGGAGGTCGACCGGTTGCGATCGGACGACCCAGAGCTGGCGTCCTACGTCGGCGAGCGCGACCGGGCCGACGACTAGAGACGTGAGTGCATTATCAATTTTGGTGCCGCCGCCGGACTGGGCCCGGACGTGGTGAACTTCTTCCCGTGACACTGAGAGAGCCGCGGTTGGAGATCGAGTACTGCACGCAGTGCCGGTGGTTGTTGCGCGCCGGGTGGACGGCGCAGGAGTTACTGACGACGTTCACCACGGAGCTGGGCGAGGTGGCGCTGGTCCCGGGCACGGGCGGGGTGTTCGAGGTCCGGCTGGGCGACGAGACGTTGTGGTCGCGCAAGGAGGCGGGCGGCTTCCCCGAGCTGGCGGAGCTGAAGCGCTTGGTCCGAGATCGCATTGCGCCGGACAAGAGCCTGGGCCACACGGACCGCACCGCCGGTTGATAATCACGCGGTCAGGACGACCACCCGGGCGTCGACGTTGACGATATGTCCATCGCCGACCGCGGCCACCGGCTCGGCCCAATGCACGTGCCCGCAGAAAGTCAGCGCCGGCGCTCGCCGCTCGAGCTCGCCGCGTACCGCGATCCGGCCGAGCTGGTCCTTCCGGCTACCTGTCGGCCCTTCATGCAGGAGCAACACGTCCGGGGGCGGCGTGGAGACCTTATCGACGAGGGTCAGGAACGCCGTCTCGCTACGCCGCATGGCACGCCCGGGGTCCCCGACGACTCCCGACACTCCTGCGATGGTGACGCCGCCGAACTCGCGGCGGTCGCCGTCCAGCAGCGCGACCTCTGGTCCGAGCTCCGCCACCTGGGCGGCGGTTACCTCGTCGTGATTGCCGGCCACGCCGAACACCATCGGGCAGCCCGCGGCGGCGAAGGCGAGCCACACGTCAAGGACCGGGCCCGAGGCACCGCGTCGGTCGGCGCCGGGTGCCGAGTACAGATCGCCGGTGAGTAGAACGCCGACCCGGTCGGCGGATGGCAGAAGCCCGCTCTCGGCCCACACTTCCATGTAGTCGGCGAGCGCGATGCCGAGTAGCTCCGGGTCCCCGCCGAAGGGCGAGGGCGTCACTCCTTGCAGATCCCCAGCGGCGAGCAGCGCGTCGCAGCCGGCCGGAAGCTCATCGACGGCCAGTCGTTCGACGGCGAGTTGAACGTTCTGCGGGACGCCGCCGGGTCCGGCCGCCCGGTACGAGAGCGTCGCCAGCCGCTCCGGTCGGGTGCCGAGCAGTCGCATCGGCTGCTAATCCACGACGCTGCGGTAGAGGAAGCGCCACTGCGGTAGTGGCGCTAGCTTGGTCCGCACCTCATCGGGGCGGTCGAACTGATCGACGAACAAGAGGTAGCGGCACTCCGGGAAGTCGGGTTCCTGGAAGTATTCGTCGTCGCCGTCGCGGAGGTCGTTGGACTGAAGTCGGAGCTCGCCGGCGCCGGTTCGTGGGCGCGCCGCCAGATAGACGCCGCGATAGTCACTCTCATGCTTGACCCAGTCCACATCAAGGGCATCGGCCAGCTTGCCGGCCTCATCACCGAGGCTAGGCTCGCTGTATCCGTACACGTCGTAGATCACTCGTAAGCTTCCCGGTCAGAACCAGACCTTGATTGTGGGCTTGCGGCTGGCGGCCTCTTCGATCGTACGGAAAATCATGAGGTGGACCCGGCGACCCGTCTCGGCTGACGCATCGCCGACGATCCCAACGAGCCCCAGCCGGTCGAGGTCGCGCTGGTTCAGCGGGCCGGTCGACACACCGTCGCCGCGAAACGGTATGCCATTCTCGCGGGCGGCCTGGTTAACCGAGCCTCCACTGATGGCGATGTCGTAGTCGCTGACCCGGCCCTCGTCGAACGGCGCCCCGCTTTCCGCGCTGCGCCCGGTGACCGAACTACCCTGGAAGCCCATGTCGAGGTCGGGATAGACCTCGCGCATCCGGCCGCGGAAGCGGGTCGCGAACTCGCGGAACTGCCCGAAGTCGCGGAATCCATGCGGTACGCCCGCAGGTTGGCCGGGCGGTGATGGTCGAGACCCCGGGGAGGACGACGGGCCACCGTCTGCGGCCGTGGGTCGCCCTCGCTCAATTGCCTCGCGGGCCTGGTTCTGGCCCTGCTCCACGCTGTCAGGTCGCCCACCTCGGCTCCGGCGGCCCCGGCCGCCAGGAGGCGACTCATCACCGCCACCGCGACCGCGAGATCTCGGAGTCAACGTCCGCCTCCATCTTCATCGGAAACGACCTTATCGCCCGAGTGCCGGCTCTTTCATTCCGGCGATGGTCAGTGTCGGCTCGGCCAGAATGTCGCGGCCGAGGTCTTGCAATAGATCTCGTCGACGCTGCCGAATGACGCAGGTTGGTGTCCGGGCGTCGCTTTCCTTTCGACCTCGAGATCGGGCCGAGCCGCTGGAGCAGCCGTCGGCCGCGCGCATAAGCAGCACAAGAGCCATCCTGTCTGGCGGTGTGGGGCAAGCACCTACGCCGATATTGCGTAGCTTCGCCAAAGCTCTTGATCGTCGGAGTCGGGCGAGGTGCCGGCCGGGAAGTCGGTCCGGCCCACGCTCGGATGCCACGCCGCAATCAGCGCGCTGAGACTGTCCACCAGCAACGCCGGCCACCGCAGCCGCTCGACGAGCCGGCACCGGCGGTTCTGTTCGCCCCAACCGGCCGCGGCGTAGCACTAGTCGATATGGCCGCCGGCCTGGTAGGGGACGGTTCTTGGTCGGTCATGTGAGTGAAGCGGATGCCTAGCCCTTCCGTCATCCGGTGGCCGACCTCAGCGGGTGCGGGCAGAGCATCGCGCATGACGGATCGCGCTTTCACACTATGGTGCTCTCGTCATTCAGCCCGCCCAGCGCATCGGGCTGCGCCGGACGGGAGTCCGCAGTTGGGGCCACATGGACCCAGTTGAGGAACCGGTCGTAGAAGTCGGGCATCGGTTGGGCGGCCGACAACTTGCCGGCGTCGTTGATGGCTTCGTGCATTTGCATCGCCAGATACAGGCGAAGGCTGAGATGGGCACATCCGAACTCGCGGAGGAGGTTCATCTTCGCGGTCACGCATGGCCACGGTCGCCCGCATTGCTTGCATGCCCAGTCGGGGCGGTTCGGCACATGGTCGACCTGGTTGACGGTCACTGCTACCTCCCCGTTGCATGTGACCTTGCGACTTCGCGGTGTGTGCGCATCCGAGGCAGCGACGGCCACGCCCGGGCATGAGCCCGAGCTGCCCTCGGGTCCTCAGTAGCCGTTCCTGGAGCGACCTATCGGTGGGCCCGACGCTGCCGATCCGACGGACACCCGGTCCAACGCTTGGTGGGCGTGCTGGCGGGCGAGTTCGGTCGTGGTGGCGCCGCAGGAAGGGCACCATCGGTCCTTGACCTTGAATGACACAAGCCCGGCGATGAAGCCAGCAAGTAGTGCAGCCGCCAGTGCTCCGACCAACATGGCGATCACCTCGATCGGTGCTCTTGCCGCCGCGGCTCAATACACGGCGCCGAAAACGTCTGATCCGTCCTGACATCCAGACGGTAGGCTGAGCGCGACATGGCAACCGGGAATCCGTTTACCGGGTCGGTCCAGCGTGGGCGGTCAGGATGATCACATGCGAGGTATGACCGACGACATGACCACCGGGCAGCGCGTGGCGTTCTACCGGCGCCGTCGCGGCATGTCGCAAGAGGTACTGGCCGGGTTGGTCGGTAAGACCGGCGAATGGCTACGGAAAATTGAAACGAACCGAGCTGAGCTTGATCGCCTATCCGTCATCCGGGCAGTCGCCAAGACGCTCGACGTGTCGCTCGGTGACTTGATCGGCGAACCGGATCTCTTCGAGTGGTCACCCGACTCAGGCCGAGAAACGATTCCTTCGCTCCGCGCAGCCCTCCACGATTATCGCCATCTCACGCCGGCGATTCTTGCCCTCCCGGAGGACGAGCCACCGTCGCTGGCCGACATGGAACGCGACGTAGCGGACGCATGGAACAACTATCAACGATCGCAATACGGCACTCTCGCACGCCGACTTCCATTACTCATTCACGACGGGCAGACCGCAGTCCGGTTCTATGACGGGAACGACGGTCAGCGCGCCCACACCTTGATGGCGTACGCACACCAGGTCGCCACGCTGTTCCTCACGAAGATCGGCGAAGCGGACCTCGCATGGATCTCGGCGAGCCGCGGCCTGGCAGCCGCGAACACCAGCAACGATCACATCGTCATCGGTTCACTGGGCCGGGCAGCAGCGCACGCCTTGGTGTCCATAGGTGAGTACGGCCAGGCCGTCGGACTAGCGGCAGCGACTGCTCAATTTCTCCAGCCTCGGCTCGCCAAACCCACGCCACAGCTGCTGTCGGTGTACGGGAGCCTTCATCTCGTCTGCGCCATGGCATCGGCAAGAGACGACGACCGCGGCTCGGCCGACGTGCACATCGGCGAGGCCGAGACAGCAGCAGTGCGGTTAGGCGCTGACGGCAACTTCGTCTGGACTGCGTTCGGCCGCACGAACGTCAAGATCCACCAGGTGGCCATCGCCAACGAATTCGGTGACGTACAGCGAGCGATCGAGATCGGTCCACATCTGGACACCTCAGGTTTGCCGGTCGAGCGGCGCGTGCGTCACGCCATCGAGACTGCGAGGGCGCACGCGCGATGGAACCAGATAGACGAGGCACTTGACGCCCTACTAACGGCAGAACAGATCGGTCCCGACCAGGTGCGTTATCACCGACTGTCTCGCGCGCTGGTCCGGGAGATTCTCAATCGGCCCCGACCCCCGGCCCTGGCGATCGAGTTGAGCGAACGCATGGGCCTTGGAACACGACTGCCACGGTGGTAGAGGTCACACCGGAATTCCTGGAATCAATCGACTCGTGTAGCCCGCAGCCACCAAACGATCGAACGCTCCTTTGACATCCGCAGGGACGTCCTGCGGGATTGCGAAGCCCCTGCGTGCGTACTCGTCAATCCGCTGCGTGTCCCCAACCAACATGTCGATAACCTTTTTGACGTCGCCGATGTTCGCCACGTACTCGTCCAATGAAAGCGGCAGAGAGGCGCAGATCACCTTCACCGTGGGCCAGACCTTCCTGCAGGTTGCGTATGCGCGACGCTGCTGGTATGGGCGAGACATCAAGATTATTGATCGAGCTTCGACCCCCTTCGCGATCAACAAGTCTCTCGTCAGAGTGAGGTTCTCTGCCGTATTCCTGGCGTTCGGTTCGATGAGAATCGAGCTTTGTGGGACGCCGTTCTCCGCGGCATATTCTCCGTAGTGGACGGCTTCACCCCTTGGGAATTGCTCTACCGTGGTCGGCGCGTTGGCGCCAGTGAAGACGACGCGCGGAAACATGCCACGGCGAAACAACTGGACCGCGATCATTGCGACGCCGAGATCGTGGCTGCCCAATCCTATCCCGACGTCACAGGGATGCAGCTCGTGCCGTAGGTCGTGGTAGTTCCACAAAGTCTCGACATCTGAGCGCAACTTATCCGGGACATTGGGTGCCGAAGCCCCGGCGGTCGAACGGCTTGCCGACAATTCGGGGCCGTTTTGGGCATTCGTCACTGCGGAGCAACGCCGGTCGACGCGGAGAAGCCGGCCATAGCACAGTGGAGCCGTCCAACCGCTGCAGCTAGTCCCTCAGGACAAGCCAGGTGCACGACACGTTGCAGGCTGGCGCTGTCGATCGGCCGCGGCGGCAAGGACGCGCTAGAGACATCGTGTGCCGTGGTCCAGACGCGTGCCCGATCCACTCGCGCTTGTCTCATGGACGCTAGCCTAAGCGCGAACGGTGTAGAAGATGGCGTCGTCGCGCAGGATGCGCCCTTGAGCGAGGTGAGTCGCTCCTGGCTGCGCCGCAAATAACAGCATGTGTTGCTGTTGTTCGTCCACTAACGTCGCGGCTCATGGAGAGCACCACCTTACGCACCGAACGCCTTGAGCTTCGCCCAGTGCGTGACGAGGACGTCGACCGGATTCTGGAGTACCGCAACCTGCCGGAGGTGACTCGCTGGCTAATACGCACGGAGGTTGAACCTGTGTCGTTGCGGGCGGCGTGGCGGCGCGCGGCGGAAGATCCGAACGACCACAGCGCGGCCGTCACGCTTGACGGCGTGGTCATCGGAACCGTCTCACTCGACCTGGTCGACGGAATGGGTCAGCCCGGCATGCCTCTGCGGACCGAGGCCGAACTCGGCTACATCTTCGACCCGGCCTATGGCGGTCAGGGCTATGCGACCGAGGCGGTGACCGCGATGGTGGGACACGCGTTCGACCGGCTCGGGGTACGACGAATCACTGCCGGCTGCTTCGCCGACAACCTCGCCTCGGTGAGCATCCTCGAGAAGGTCGGTATGCGTCGTGAGCAGCACGGCGTTGGCGACTCTTGGCACGCCGAGCTGGGCTGGGTGGACGGCTACACGTACGCCCTGCTCGCCAAGACGTGGCGTCGAGAAATAGCGCCGTAGAGGCCGGCGAACAGTCACCTGCTGCTGGCTCGCACAAGGCCCCGCGCGTCTGTGTAGCCAGCCTCAACCGATCGAGCCGAAGCGGTAGAGATCCAGCAGGGCGCATTAGCCTCGACAGAGGCGATCTTGTCGTTACTGATCTGCGCAGTTGCCGCCGAGTTGGTCGACGACATGGGCCACGTGGTGGGAAGTAGCCCAGGCGCGCCAGCTCGTGGCATTCCCGGGGCCACCCAGACCGGCCGCCCGTTGAGCGATCTCCGCATCCCCCCAGGAGTAAGCCTGTCCCTGAGATGGCCAGTGATCCGCCGCGACAAGCGCCTCACATAAACGGTAGATCGCGGTGTTGTCATTGTTCTCCATGGTCCAGCGGTAGATCCACCATGCCTCGTCATGGGCATAGCGCAGGTTGGGCATCGGGCGCCAACCGCCACGAGTCATCCTCGGATGGGCGATGCCGTAGTCACCGTACTGAAGCCCGAGCTCTCGAACGCGCTGCCACAACAACAGATCCCATCGCCGTACGGGTGTCGCAGTGTTGGTGGGTAGATCGGAGATGGAAGCCGGCATTGCGCCGGAAGCAAGCGTTATCGAATGCCACGGATACTGCCGTGCCCACGACACACACTTACGGACAACGGGCTCCACCCTTGTCACATCCCGCTCTGACCGAACCTCGAATACGTCGATCAGCAAGGAATAGTTCTCGACCGGCAGCCCGGTGCACCGCTGCAGCCGGTTGAGCTGCGCCTCAGCCTCTTCGTCGTCCGGGTCCACCGTATCGCTGCCCAGGCGAACAACAGCGTGTCCGGAGTGCCCACTGGCTGCGTCGCCCGCGTCCGCTAACAGGTCGTCGCTGTCCTGGAGGTGCACCACCGGCAAGATCGGGATTCCCCAAGCGCCAAGGTCATCCGCGATGTCTCGCGCCGGCCTACGCGGGCCGTCGAAAGGGTCGTCGAGGTAACTGATGTCGACGCCGATCGTCATGTCCCGGGGAACCGACGCCTGCGCCTTCTGCGCGAACGCGTAGGCATCCTTCGTCGGTCCACGGCCGGTCGGCGCGACCTCAAATATCGGCACGATCCGCGAGACGGCATCACCCGACACCTGCGCGACGGCTTTGAATTCCCCGTCACGCCCCTTGAGTATCGGCATGTAGACCACCGCTGCACCACCTCGACGCGACGCCAGCACAAGGAAGTCACTGCCATCGATCGTCTACGCTCAGTGCCTGTTTGACAACGCTGAGTTCTCAGGTGCCGGCGGAAACAGCCGACATCGCCAGGAGCCGCAGGAGTCAGCGCGCCGCATCCGACAGGCGCCGGTCCGTTCCTCGGTCGGCACCCCGCGCCGGCTATCGCGTCCGCGGCGGGCCGGTGGCCGGCTCCTGCTCCGGGCAGCGCAGTCGCAGCTGCTGATGCCCGAACGGCGCATCGACGAGTCGGCAATGGTGCGGGTCAGCGGAGCCCGGGTGGGCGTACCCGTCGAAGAAGCGGCAGGTGAGGCACATCTTGACCACCGGAATCTGCCCCTGCTGCTGCAGCCGGCGGATCTGATCGGTCACGACCTGCAGCAGCTGGCGCTGGCCGGCCTCGTTCAGATTCCGCAGCTCGGCCAGCAGATCCGAAGCCCAGTGTTGCAACTCCGGCGCCTGTGCCCGGCCCCGGTCGGTGATCTTCACGGACACGTCGCCCGCGGACGCTGCCCGCCCGAGGGCGACCAGTCCCTCGCACACCAAGGTTCCGATGGCCGACGCTGTCGCGGGCGCGGTCATGCCGGCATCCGCCGCCAGGCCGGCGAACGTGTACCCGTCCCGACGGCGGCTGAGCAGGAGCAGCAACTGCTGCTGCGCGAGCGTACGCTCCAGCGCGGCGGCAGGGTCGTCGTCGGCAAGGCGCATGGCGACAGCGACCCTGGCCAGACCAGTGGCCAGCCGATGAGGCAAGGCTTCAAAGTCCACGGCGGCCATCCACGGTTCGCGATACGTCGACAGCACGTCACGCTATCGGACGATGGTGCCCGAATCGATGGTCCTGCGGCTGCAACTCCGAAGCCACGCGTCGGGCGCCTGTCCGATACCGCTCAGCGGCCGGGGGTTGCAAGCGGCTGAAAATGCTCCGTGCCCCCCGCCGCCAGCGGTGGAACCGCTCTCACGACACCGCTTGGTGTCGGCCGGGACCACCGGCCGCTCGGGAGGATCCGTGCACCTTCGCGCGGCCTCGGGATTGCTTTCCAGTGCCGGCCCGAGAAGCCCTATCGCGATGATCAGGTCAAACGCGTGAGGGCTCGTGCCCGGGCCTGGAGGACCGGATTTGCCACGGCGGCGGCGGCCGTGCGGGCGGGTGAGATCCGGCTGTGGTCTCCGAGCTCCGCCTGGTGGACCAAGGCCCAGGCGAGGAATTCGGGTAGGTCGGCGCGGGCGGCGTCGGTGTGGAGACGGGCCGCGGCGGATGTGGCCACGCGGGTCGGGTCGCGGACCGCCAACTCCAGGTCGGCTAGGCCGATGTAGGCCGAGACCCATACGTAGCGGTCCGGCACGCGATCGCAGCGCCGCCGCGCGTCGGTGATCCAGGTGTGCGCGGTTCCGTGGTCACCGGCATGCAGCGCGATCAGTCCCAGGGTGCAACCGGCCATGCCCTCCCAGCAGGGATCGCCGAGCTCACATGCGAGCGCGAACGCCGTTTCTGTCTCTCGAGCGGCGGTGTCCCAGTCTCCGGCCTCGATCAGCGCGTGGGCTCGCATCACCTGCGGCCATGGCAGAAACGCGTTCCAGCGTTCCTGGCGCGCCAGCGCGATGCTGGCGTCGGCGGCTGTGCGAGCTTGTTGGGTGTTTGCGGACAACAGCAGGGATCGGGCGAGAATGCCGAGCGACCACGCCTGCCGGCGGGCGCGTCCGGCGTGCTGTGCGACCGCTGCGGATTCGGTCAAGGTTTCTGCGGCTGTGATGTGCCGGCCGCGGTCGGCCTCGTTCATGCCCTGCACGGCGAGGATTCCGGCCGTCAACGACCGGTCATTCAGGTCCGCCGCCTGCTTGGTGGCCTCACGCAGCGCCCGGTCGGCGGAGGCATGCCGACCGGCCTGCACGTCCACGAAGGCGAGCTTGCGCAGGATATCCGCGGCGACACCGGGGCGCCCGGCGGTGCGGGCCGCTCCGAGGGCGCGGTGCAGAACCACCGCCCCTTCGCCGTCGAATCCGCGGACAGCGTGGACCAGGGCGCCGCCGAGAGCGGAGAGCACATCGGCCTCCAGCGCCGGGTTGCGGGCGCGCGTGGCCTCCTCCGCCGCCCGCCGCAGGGTCTCGACCCCCGCGTCCGCAGCGCC
>NZ_JBFAZH010000108.1:0-11965 GCF_040681735.1 Actinoplanes sp. NPDC051633
AGCAAAAAGGAAACTTTTTGCTGCTTTTCCGACGCTTATTCGCTTCGCTCATATTTATATAGAAAAGAAGTGAATGCGCAAAAGACATAATCGAAGCATTCTAAAAGAGATAAAGTTGTGATATCACACGATTCGCTTGGATATTTAGCGAGGTCGTCCCGGCGACCCGGCAGCCGGTCGCCATCCACGCGATCACAGCCAACTCATACCGACGCCGGGGCCTCGGTCGAGGCGAGGCGTGACGCTCCATCCGGCGGCGGCCGCCACGATGTGCCTTGAGTCGGTCCCATCCAACAGCAAACTCCACAACTCCGACGCTCCCCTCGACTCAGTGGTCGCCAGGATCGGGATCCTCCTCGGCCGCTCACTGATCAGCTCGCGGCTGAAGCGACCGTTTGCTGCCCGAACGAAGCTGTGTCCGGCGTGGAGGCAGGTCCTCCTCCGAGCCCTGCTCGGGGACCGATTGTCCCTGCTCGCTGTGGTGGTGCTCCGGGGCGGACGACTTCGCTCCAGTAACCACCGTCTCCTCCGGGTTGGTGACCTGAAACCCACGTGTGCCCAGCGGCTGGCCGAGCCGCAATGACAGAGTGGCGTGGATCTGGGCGAGGCCAGTCAGGGCTTGCAGTGTGGCGACAGAAGAGGGGTCGACCGCAACGTCCTCACCTCGGCCGTCGGCCGCCTCCCAAGCCGCTTGGAGCATAAGGTGCAGCTCCTCTGCTTCGATAAGAAGTTCTTCAGCACGGGCGGCATGCTCGTCAGGCGTCATTACGCTCACCGTCATCGCCGTCGGGTCCTCGGTCACAGGCGGGTCGTCGATGGGCTGATAAGTCTGCGGTGTGTGGTCGACGGCGTTCGTCCTGGACGCGGTCAGCCCGGTTTCCTCCTCCGAGCTGACACCCAGAAACGACGTCGGGCTCTCGCCCGCCCCTGCCGGCTCTGGTCTGCCGTAGCCGGGTTGGTCGCTCTTACCGTCGTAGGGTTCGCGGGGCACGTCGCTCATCTGCTCATCATCGGCCCGCCCTGTGTTTCTGCACCAGCAGTACCTCCAGCCGGCGGCTCCTCGGCGAGCAGATTCTCCCTGAAGCCCACCACCCGCGGGGCATCCGCCGACGGGCGGCCGGAGCAGGCCCGAGACGCCCAGCAGCATTTGCGGCGTGATGTGTGGAACCGGTCAGGCCGTGGGTATTAGCCGGCCATGGCGCGACCGATCTGGAACGGGGCGATCACCTTCGGGCTCGTCTCGGTGCCCGTGAGCATGTATTCGGCCACTCGTGACCACGAGGTGTCGTTTCACCAGTTTCAGCGGGACACCACCGACCGCATCCGGTACAAGCGGGTGAACGAGCGCACCGGCAAAGAGGTCGAGTTCGAGGACATCGTCAAGGGCGCCGACGTCGGCGGCGGCAAGTACGTGATGATCGAGCCGGACGAGCTCGACGAGATCGCGCCGGGGCGGTCCCGCAGCCTGGAGATCCACCGGTTCGTGGCGCTGGACGAGATCGACCCGATCCACTACCAGAAGACCTACTATCTGGGCCCCGGCGGCGACGAGTCCGCCAAGACCTACGCCCTGTTGCGCGACGCGATGGCGGACGCGAACCGGGCGGCGATCGGCACCCTGGTCATGCGGGGCAAGGAGTATCTGGCGGCGATCCGCCCGGACGGCGATCTGCTGGTCCTCGAGACCATGTTCTTCGCGGACGAGATCCGCAATCCCAAGAAGGAGATCGACGCGCTGCCGGGCCGCGCCAAGGCGAAGCCGGCCGAGCTCGCCATGGCGAGCCAGCTCATCGACAGCATGTCGGGGCCGTGGAAGCCGTCCGACTTCCGCGACACCTACACCGACCGGGTCAACGAGCTGATCAAGGCGAAGAGCAAGGGCAAGGAGGTCACGCCGTCCGAGCCCGCGCCGGCCGCGACCGGCGCCGCCGACCTGCTCGAAATGCTGCGCGCGAGCGTGGAGGCGGCAAAGAAGGGCCGGTCCGCCAAGAAGACCCCGGCGAAGTCCGCCGCCAAGAAGACCACCACCAAGAAGACGCCCGCGAAGAAGGCGCCCGCGAAGAAGACCGCGACGGCCAAGAAGGCCACCGCCAAAAAGGGCACCGCCAAGAAGGCCACCCGCAAGGCGGCGTGACCGGTCAGGGCGCCCAGGGCAGCACCCGCCCCCGGCGGACCAGCTCGCCGTAGTGCTCCGGGTTGACCGGGTCGAGCGCCAGGTCCAGCAAGGGACCGGCCGCCTCGGCGGGGCTCGGCGCCCCGCTGACGTCCCACCACGCGCCGGAGGTCGGCGTGTTGATCATCCCCGGGCACACCGCGGCGAGCAGGATGCCCCGTGCTCGATCCTGCTCGGCGCGTTCGCCGGCGAGGGCGCGCACCGCCGCCACCTGCCCGATCTTCGACGGGATGTTGAGAAACCCGGGCCAGTCGCCGCTGCGGGCACTCCCGTCCCGGACGGCGTCCCGCCAGGCGGCGACCGCCTTGTCCACCTCGTCCAGCGAGGCCGGGCGGTCGAAGCGCTCGTGCAGAGCCGGCGCCAGGTGGAACAGCGTGCCGAAGGAGCTGGCGACGACGATCAGCCGGCCGCCGTCGCGGACCAGCGGCCCGAACGACCGCAGCAGCCGCGTGGTGCCGAAATTGTTGACCTCGGCGTACTCGTCGACGATGCGGCGGGGGTCGTCGTCCGGGCCGACGCGCATGACCGCGTTGCCGAAGACGATGTCGACGCCGCCGTGCCGCTCGTCGAGCCGTTCCGCGAGATTCCCGGCGGCGGCCGTGTCGGCGACGTCGAGCAGCTCACCGCGGACCTCGGCGCGGCCGGCCGGCAGGCTCGCGACGGCGCGTGCGACGCGAGCGGCGTCCCGGCCGGTGAGATAGACGGTGTCGCCGGGCGACAGGCGCCGGGCGAGCCCGGCGGCCAGTGCCAGCCCCAGACCCTGCGTGGCCCCGGTGACCAGGGCGACCTTCGGAGATGTGTGCATGACCCAACGCTAGGAACGTGGAGCCCATGACGTCGACGAGAGTTGAGCAGACCTGGTATGCGTATTCGTCATGGCCCTCACCGATGCCTCGCTGACCTCGCTGCGTGTCTTCCGCGAGGCGGCGGAGCGCGGCACGCTGTCCGCCGCGGCCGCCGCGCTGGGCTACACCCAGTCCGCCGCCTCGCGGCAGATCGCCGTTCTCGAACGCGCGGCCGGCGCCAAGCTGCTCGAGCGCCGCCACGACGGGGTGCGCCCGACCGAGGCCGGCATGCTGGTCCTGCGCCGCGCGGCCGTCGTGCTCGACCAGATCGACGCCACCGATCGCGACCTGGCCGGGCGGCCCGCCGAACACGCCGTGGTCCGGCTCGGCTGGTTCCCCATCGCGGGCGCCGCCGTGGTCCCGCGGGTGCTGACGGCGCTGCGGCGGACGCACCCGGAGATCACGGTGGTCGGCCGCGAGGCGGGGACCCCGGCGCTGGTTCGCGGGCTGCGGGCGGGCACGCTCGACCTGGCGCTGCTGGCCGCCGCGCCGCCGTTCCGCCCGCCGGACGCCGAGACGCCCGCCCTGCAGTTGCGGGTTCTCAGCGAGCGTGGCCTGTGCGTGGCGGTCCCGGCCACCGACCCGCTGGCCGCCGGCGACGCGATCGACGTCGCCGACCTGCGCGGGCGGGCGTGGATCGCGGGCTCGGCGCGCGACGCGGAGATGGGCGTGTGGCCGGGCCTCGACGAGCGGCCGTCGATCGCCCATCACGCCCGCGACTGGCTGACCAAGCTGCACCTGGTCGCTGCCGGGTGCGGCATCACGACGGCGTCCGCGCTGCTCGCGCCGATCGCGCCGCCCGGCGTACGCATCCTGCCGGTCCGCGGCGGCCCGCGCGAGCAACGACGCCTCCTGCTGGCCCGCCTCCCGGGACCCGTGCCCGCCCCGGCCGCCCACGTGGCGGCCACCCTCGCCGCCGCCTTGATCCCGCCGGGGCTGATGACCTGAGCGCCCGATCTAAGCGCCGACGTACTCCGCCAGGTGCCGGCCGGTCAGGGTGGACCGGTCGGCGACCAGGTCGGCCGGTGTGCCCTCGAAGACGATCCGTCCGCCGTCGTGGCCCGCCCCCGGGCCGATGTCGATGATCCAGTCGGCGTGCGCCATCACCGCCTGGTGGTGCTCGATGACGATCACCGACTTGCCGGCCTCGACCAGGCGGTCCAGCAGGCCCAGCAGCTGCTCCACGTCGGCCAGGTGCAGACCGGTGGTCGGCTCGTCGAGCACGTACACGTCGCCCTTGTCGGCCATCTGGGCCGCCAGCTTGAGCCGCTGCCGTTCGCCGCCGGAGAGCGTGGTGAGCGGCTGGCCCAGCGTGAGGTAGCCGAGCCCGACGTCGTTGAGCCGCTGCAGGATCTTGTGCGCGGCCGGCGTGGCGGCGTCGCCCTCGGCGAAGAACCCGACCGCCTCGGTGGCCGGCATCGCCAGCACCTCGCTGATGTCCTTGCCGCCGAACTTGTACTCCAGCACCGACGCGTCGAAGCGCTTGCCCTCGCACACCTCGCAGGTGGTCGAGACGCCGGCCATCATCGCCAGGTCGGTGTAGATCACGCCGGCGCCGTTGCAGTTGGGGCACGCGCCCTCGGAGTTGGCGCTGAACAGCGCCGGCTTCACGCCGTTGGCCTTGGCGAAGGCCTTGCGGATCGGTTCCAGCAGTCCCGTGTACGTGGCCGGGTTGCTCCGCCGCGAGCCACGGATCGGCGTCTGGTCCACCGACATGACGTTGTCCCGAGGCGACACCGAGCCGTGGATCAGCGAGCTCTTGCCCGAGCCGGCCACCCCGGTCACCACCACCAGCACGCCCAGCGGGATGTCCACGTCGACGTCCTGCAGGTTGTTCGTGGACGCGCCGCGAACCGACAGGGTCTCCGACGAGGTGCGGACCTTCTCCTTGAGCTAGGTCCGGTCGTCGAGGTGGCGGCCCGTGATCGTCTTGCTCTTGCGCAGCCCGGCGAGCGAGCCCTCGTAGCAGATCTCGCCGCCCGCCGTGCCCGCGCCGGGACCGAGGTCGACGACGCGGTCGGCGATCGCGATCATCTCCGGCTTGTGCTCCACGACCAGCACCGTGTTGCCCTTGTCGCGCAGCTGCAGCAGCAGGTCGTTCATCCGCTGGATGTCGTGCGGGTGCAGCCCGATGGTCGGCTCGTCGAAGACGTACGTGACGTCGGTGAGCGAGGACCCGAGGTGCCGGATCATCTTCGTGCGCTGCGCCTCGCCGCCGGAGAGCGTGCCCGCCGGGCGTTCCAGGCTGAGGTAGCCGAGCCCGATGTCGACGAACGAGTCGAGGGTGTGCAGCAGCTTCTCGAGCAGCGGCGCTACCGACGGCTCGGTCAGCCCGCGCACCCACTCGGCGAGGTCGCTGATCTGCATCGCGCAGGCGTCGGCGATGTTGATGCCCTTGATCTTCGACGACCGGGCGCCCTCGTTGAGCCGGGTGCCGTCGCACTCCGGGCACGTGGTGAAGGTGATGACCCGCTCGACGAAGGCGCGGATGTGCGGCTGCATCGCGTCGACGTCCTTGGAGAGCATCGACTTCTGGATCTTGGGGATCAGGCCCTCGAAGGTGATGTTGATGCCCTCGACCTTGATCCGGGTCGGTTCCTTGTAGAGCAGGTCGTTCAGCTCGCGCTTGGTGAACTTGCGGATCGGCTTGTCCGCGTCGAAGAAGCCGCAACTGCGGTAGATGCGCCCGTACCAGCCGTCCATGCTGTAGCCCGGGATGGTCAGCGCGCCCTCGTTGATCGACTTGCTGTCGTCGTACAGCTGGGTGAGGTCGAAGTCGGTGACCGACCCGCGGCCCTCGCACCGCGGGCACATGCCGCCGGTGATGCTGAAGCTGCGCCGCTCCTTGGTGGTCTGGCCGCCCTTGTTGAGGGTGACCGCGCCGGCGCCGGAGATCGAGGCGACGTTGAAGGAGAACGCCTGGGCCGAGCCGACGTGCGGCTTGCCGAGCCGGCTGAAGAGGATGCGGAGCATCGCGTTGGCGTCGGTGGCGGTGCCGACCGTCGAGCGCGGGTCGGCCCCCATCCGCTGCTGGTCGACGATGATCGCGGTGGTGAGCCCGTCGAGCACGTCGACGTCGGGTCGCGCCAGCGTGGGCATGAAGCCCTGCACGAAGGCGCTGTAGGTCTCGTTGATCTGCCGCTGCGAGTCGGCGGCGATCGTGTCGAAGACCAGGGAGCTCTTGCCGGACCCCGAGACGCCGGTGAAAACGGTCAACCGGCGTTTCGGGATCTCGACGCTGACGTCCTTGAGATTGTTCTCCCGCGCCCCGTGCACGCGGATGAGGTCATGGCTGTCGGCGACGTGTCCAGTCTTGGTCACCCGTAGAAACTACGTCAACCTTACGGCGTTATGAAGGCAGTTCTGTTGTGTAAAGCTCCGCCACCTCCGCGCTGGTCAGCGCCCGGTCGTACGCGTGCACCTGGTCGATCGACCCCGACCAGAAGTCGGTGCGCAACCCGGCGTACTTGGCCCGGCCGACGCCCAGCGGCCCGGTGCTGACCACGTCCGGACCGGCCTTCGCGGTCTCGGCGAGCGTGCCGTCGACGAACAGCCGGACCTCGTTGGTGGCGTGGTCGCGGACGCCGACCAGGTGGTACCAGCGGCCCAGCGCCGGGGTCACCGCCTTGCGGGCCCGGTTGCCGCCCGGCGTGCTGAACGCGAATGCGCCCTGGCCGTACTGCAGGTAGAACGGGCTCTCGGTGGACCGGCCGTCCTGGCTGATCGCGGTGGCATAGTTGCCGGGCAGCTCGTCGAGGGTCACCCAGGCCGCGATCGAGTAGTCCCGGGTCGTGTCGACCACCGGCCCCTCGGTCACGGCGGCGTCGTCCACACCGTCGAAGGAGAGGGCCGAGCCGCTAACGCCGGGCACCCACGACGGGCCGCGCACCGCCAGATCGGAGTCGCCGCCCATGTCGAGGGCCCTGGCGCCGTGGCCCTCGTCGAGCGGCCAGTTGCCATGGCCGGGGTAGGTGATCGGGCCGGGATGCGCGCCGCGCTCGATCACCTTGCGGTTGATCGCCCGCACCGGGCCGGGCCGCACCTTGATCTTCCGCCGGTCGTAGGTCCACAGGCCGTTGAGCTCGTTCTCCAGGTCGGTGATCTGGGTGTAGACCGAGCCGGACAGCTCGGCGCCGGCCGCCGGGAGATAGAAGGACTCGGTGTTGTCCACGTACTTGGCGGTCAGGGCCGCCTTGTCGGGCACGCCGCTGTAGATGTTCGCGGGCGCGCCCGGCCACATGTGCCCGGGCGTACGCAGGGTGAAGCCGCCGTGCTCGCCGTCCATCGCGACCCGTGTCGCGTCGGTGTGCGGCGGGGTCTGGTTGAGGTAGTCGTGGTAGTCGATGACGTCGCCCTTGCCGGAGTCGCCCTTGGAGTCGCAGCAGTTCACACCGCTGTGGGCGTTGACGATGCGGGACGGGTCGGCGGCCTTGACCGCCTCCGCGATGCGGCCGGTCTCGGCCCGGTCCCACTCGCCCCAGCCCTCGTTGAAGACCACCCAGCCGATCACCGCGGGTGAGTTGTGCAGCCGCGCGATCGCCCGCTCCCCCTCGGTGCGCCAGGCCTGCTGACCGGCGACGGTGCGGATGCCGACCGACACGAAGTCTTGCCAGACCAGCAGCCCGGCCTCGTCGGCGTGCCGGTACCAGCGGGCCGGCTCGACCTTGATGTGCTTGCGGATCGCGTTGAAGCCGAGCGCCTTGGTCTCCTCGATGTCCCACCGCAGCGCCTCGTCGCTCGGCGCGGTGTACAGACCGTCGGGCCAGAAGCCCTGGTCGAGGGTGGCGAGCGAGAAGACCGGCTCGCCGTTGAGGACGAGCTTGGGTACGCCGGCGACCTGCTCGACGGCGATCGTGCGGAGGCCGAAGTAGCCGCGCACCCGGTCGGAGCCCAGCCGGACGTCGAGGTCGTAGAGGTACGGGTCGTCGGGACTCCACAAGTGAGGGTCGGCGATCGGCAGCGTCAGGTCGGTGTTGGCCGGACCGGACACCGTGCCGGCCTTGCGGCCCGCCTTGTCGTAGGCGGTGGCGACCACGGTCGCGTCCGTGTCCGCCTTCACACGGACGGTGAGTGCGTCGAGGGACGGCGTGGTCACTAGGTCGTCGATCGCCGCGTCGGGGACCGGTTCCATCCAGACCGTCTGCCAGATGCCCGACGACGGGGTGTAGACGATGCCGCCCGGGTTGGTGGACTGCTTGCCGATCGGCTGGTCCGGCCCGGTCGTGTCGGTCACCGCGACCACTATCTCCTGCGGTCCGGCGCCGGTCACCGCGTCGGTGATGTCCGCGCTGAACGGCGAGTAGCCGCCGGTGTGCTCGGCGACCAGGGTGCCGTTCACCCACACGCGGGCGGCGTGGTCCACCGCGTCGAAGTTCAGCTTCACCCGCCGGCCGGACCAGCCCTTCGGCACGGTGACGAGCCGGCGGTAGAACATGTGGTCCTCGTGCCGCTCGATCCCGGACAGCAGGGACTCGATCGGGAACGGCACGGTGACGCGCTCGGGCAGCGCCCGGCCGAAGACGGGCTGGTCGCCGGCGGTCGCCCCGGCGAACTCCCACTGGCCGTTGAGGTTGAGCCACTGCCGGCGGACCAGCTGCGGGCGCGGGTATTCGGGCAGCGGGTGCGCGCGGTCGACGGTGTCGCCCCAGGGCGTGGTCAGGCGGTGGGTGGAGTTGTTGGTCGCGCTTCGCGAGATGAGGGGTACGCGTTGCCCGCCGGCGACGAGGCCGCCGTTGCCGTCGTAGTTGACGCGTACCCGCTGGCCCTTCTGCACCAGCGCACCCAGCGTGACCACTATCCGCGACGCGTCGCCGGCCGCCACCCGCACCGAGCCGATCGGCATCGGGGTCGTGTCCGCCTCCACCACCAGGTGCGCGGCGGTCTCCCCGATCTCGGTGATCGGGCCCTCGAAGTCGGCGAACAGCCGCCGCCCGTCCGGCTGGACGGTCAGCGCAACCGGGTAGATCTCGAAGTCGTCCGGCGGGGTGAACGCGGACTCGGGCACGATCTGCCGTGCCACCCCCGGGACGGCCCAGCGCAGGAAGACGTCGGCGCCGCCGCCGTCCTGGAACAGCTCCGCGCGGAAGTCGTGCGCCTCGCCGGCCACCAGGTGCACCGGCCGGCTCTCGATCACCGCGCCCCGCGACACCTGCCAGTGGTCGATCACCGGCAGTCCGTCGAGGAAGAACCGGAAGCCGTCGTCGCCGTTCATGAAGAAGGTGTAGTCACCGGTCGCGGGTGCGGTCAGCATCCCGGTCCAGCGTGCGGTCGTGTCGTCGCTGCGACCGGTCAGCGACTGGAAGGTGCCGGGCAGGCCGGGCAGGTCCAGGTTCGCGTCCAGCAGCGTCCCGCCGAGCTCGGCGAAGTCGTGGGCGCCGGGCGCCGACGACCGGAAGTACTCGCCCTTGAGGCCGTGCACGACCGGCGGCGCGGCATCGGCCGCCATCGGCACGGCGAGCAACGGCAGGACGAGGAGGGCGGCCGTGAGCAACGGACGCAGGACGCGAGGCATGGCAACACATTGACGGTTGTGTATCGCTGATGTCAACACAACGAAACAACAACCGACATTTTCCGACCTAGTCGAGGTCGACGTCGGCGTAGATGGCGGCGTGGTCGGAGCCCGCGTGGACCGCGCTGGTCATGGTCTCGTAGATCGGCCAGAGCCGGCCCCGGCGGCCGCCCCACACGCCGCGCCGGTGGATGCCGCCGCCGGTCGCGCGGGCGAACAACGCCGGCGAGAGCAGCACGTAGTCGAGCTTGTTGCGGGCCGTGCAGTAGCCGTACGTGCCCGGGCGGCCGTTGTCGTCGAAGCCCGGATGGGTCGAGATGTCGCGCAGGTCGGTGCCGGACAGCAGCGGGGCCAGCGGCTCGCTCTCCGGGGTGTCGTTCAAGTCGCCGACCACCGCCACGTGCTCGACCCCCGACGCCACCAGGCCGGCGTAGATCTGCGCCACCCGGACGGCCTGGCGGCGCCGGGTGGCGTCCGACGCGACCTTCCCGCCGTACCCCTTGCTCTTGAAGTGGTTGACCAGGACGGCCAGGCGGTGACCGCCCGGAGTGCGCAGATGGTATTCGGCGCAGTCGCGGCTGAAGACGCGACCGGTCTCGTCGGAGTCGTCGACGTGGCTGTGCTGTGCGGCCAGCGGGAAGCCGGCCCCCGCCAGCACCCCGACGTTGATGCCGCGCTCGTCGTTGCTGTCGACGACCATCACATGCGGATAGCGCGGCCGGCCGCCGTCGACGACCAGCGCGGCGTCCGCGAACCGCTTGAGCGCCAACCGGCTCTCCGCCTCGATCACCCCGACGACGTCCGCGCCGACGTCCGCCAGCACCCGCGCGGTGTTGGTGAGCGCCAGCTCGTCGACCCGCCCGGTGGTCAGCTCGACCCAGCCGATCCAGTCCGCCCGCCCGCCGGCGACCACCTCGACCCGGCCGTCGCGGGAACGCCTCAGCAGCCGCCCGCGGTTCTGCCGGAGCCGTGCGAAGCGCGCGCTGTCGCCGCCGCGCAACCCGAGCCGGCCCAGGGTACGCAGAATGTCCACTTTGATATCTGGAGAGTAGACGGGCTCCTCGAGCAGCGTGGCGATGTGCCGGTACGCCTCCAGCACCGGCCGCCCGGCGGACCAGGTGCGCTGGTCGAGGGCACGGGCACGGTTGAACAGGTTCTCCACGTTGAAGGCGGCGATCCGCACCGGCGACCTCCTGCGAATCAGCACGGTGGACATGCAGCGGCCGGACCGCGGCTCGATCCGGATCAACGAACAGAACCTGCCCACCCTATCCGAACGCGACCTCGGCTCGATGGACCTGTACGACAACGTGGCCTTCCCGCTACAGCCGGCGGCCGAGGCAGGCTCGGGCGGGCACAACCTGGAGGTGGTACTCCGCGGTTAGCGGACCGTGGTCCTCGAGGTGAGCGGGAGCCACCAGTTGCGGAGTTGCCCGCTGGTGACCCGGACCGCCCGGCGTCCGCGGATCCAGCCGATGGAGCCGATCGAGGCGTTCGACGCGGCCGCCAGGCGGGCCACGCTGCACCTGCGGGCGGCGCAGACCGTATGCGTGCCGGCGGCCAGGCGCACCGTGCGGCGCGCCAGATAGTTTACTGTGGACACCGGCGCCAGCGTCGCGCGTACCCCGGCCACCTCCTGCACCCAATAGTTTCGCAGGGAACCGGCGTTCAGGTGGTACCAATAGCCCGGCTGACCACCGATCCGGCGGCGCAGATCCGCGGTGCCCACCGACGGGGCCCTGAGCGCGATGAGCCGCCGGTCGGTGACCGTGCCGGTCTTCGTGCTGCCGAAGTGGACGCCGGTGTGCTGGCCGGCGGCGAGCAGGACGGCCGCATTCTGTTTCGGCGCCGGGAAGTCCGCCTGCAAGGTCTCGGCCATCGCGGCGAAGGAGGCGTCACCGGTCATGGCGTGCAGGTGCAGCAACTGGTCGACGTGGATGGTGTGGTATTTCTCGGTCGGCGACCTTCCGCGCAGTGCGTAGCTGGACGCCCACCCGGCGTTGCGGTAACTGCGGATGTAGCGCTTCACCGTGGCGGCGGCGTCGGCGAAGACCGCGGCGGCGGCCGCCGACCGGGTGACGGACCAGAGGTCCCAGGCGCCGTACATCGCGAAGACGTGGCCGTTGAGCACGCGGCCGGACCCGCTGGGTGGCGCCGACGGATACTCTTCGAGCCAGAGCCGGCCGTTGACGTCGCGGTGGGTGACCCACGGTCCGGCAGCGCTGATCCCGAGCCGCAGAGCGGCGAATGAACGATCGGCGGCGATCCGCCACGAGTTGTCGCCGGTGGCCTGCGCGAGCCGGATGAAGAGCGAGGTCGCCTGGCCCTGCGCCATTGCCGAGTACCACGGCCGGTGCAGCCGTAGGTTCATGCCGGAGGCGAGGGCGAAGTCGAACGTGTACGGGAACCACCAGGCGCCGCGGCTCTCCACGCGGG
>NZ_JBFAZH010000109.1:0-11940 GCF_040681735.1 Actinoplanes sp. NPDC051633
CCACCGCGAGGATCGCGTCGGTGTCGACCTCGACTCCCGACTCGTTGGCGATCTCGATGGACATCTGTGGTGTCTTTCCCTCGGTTTTCAGCGCCGGCGCCCGGCGCGGCCGTTGCCGGCGGCACGGCCGGGAACCGCGCGCACGGACTGCGCGGCCTGCTGCTCCTGCTGCTCGTCGAACCGCGCATAGGCGTCAACGATCTCCGCGACCAGCCGGTGGCGCACCACATCGCTGCTGGACAGCTCGGCGAAGTGCACGTCCTCGACGTTGCGGAGGATCTCCCGCACGATGCGCAGCCCGCTGGTGGTCCCGCCGGGCAGGTCGACCTGCGTGACGTCACCGGTGACGACGATCTTCGCCCCGAACCCGAGCCGGGTCAGGAACATCTTCATCTGCTCGGGCGTCGTGTTCTGCGCCTCGTCAAGAATGATGAACGCGTCGTTGAGCGTGTTGTGGGTGACGATCAGGTCGTCGGTGACGTACAGCGAGTCGGCCGCGGCCACCTGAATGCAGACCGTCTCCTCCTCGCCCATCGGCTCGATGTCGTGGACGAAACGCATCGGTTTGCCGCCGCCGGTCGCGTTGTAGGCGGCACGCTTGCGCTCCAGCCGGAACGGCTCGAGCCCCGCCGGGAGACGAATGTCCATGACGAACGCGTCGTTTCGGTGATGCACCTCGCGACCACGCGCAAGCCCGGGACGTCTGCCCACGGCGGCACGCCGGCGCACGTAGGCCACGCCGCCGAGCGACCGGACCAGGAACAGGACGTCGTCGCGCAGCCGCTCGGATGCCGTCGTGTACTGAAGCCGGCAGGTGCGTCCGCGCTGGACGACCGGCCCACCGTCGCTGTCGAAGAGACCCTGCAGCAAGGCGAGACGCGTCGCCGCACTGTTGAACTTGTACGCCTCGGGCACGAACTTGGTGTTCGACCGGGTGCCCGCCAGACCGATCTCGCGCAGGATCGCCGTGACCGGATTCGCGGTGATCACGCCACCGCGACCCCCGCCACCCGCCCGGCGCAGGACGTAGTCGACCTCGGTCTTGCGGGTGAGCGTGATGCCGGGCAACGCGGCGTCGAGCGCCTCCGCCAACTCCGGGTCCGCCGTGCTGAAGGCGGGCGTGGTCGCCGTGGTCAGGCAGCCGTCGCCGAGGAGCAGACCCAGGGCGTACGCGTCCATCGGAACGTCCTGCGGCACGAACTCGACCGCGTCGACCAGCGGCAACTCGTAACGGTGCACCGGACCGCGCCGCAGCTTGCCGATCATGTCCTGGGTTTCCAGGGTGCGCCACGGACGACCGTGACTGCGGTCGTCCACCGTCCGCACGGTCCACAGGTGCTCGCCGCACGCGATGGTCGAGGCGCCGTCCTGCGTGGTCACCTTGAAGACCTGCTTGCGGCCCTGCGGGTAGACACCGAGGACGGGCGTCGGCCGGCCGTCGGACCCGACGACGAGGTCACCGACGGCCAGGTCGCCGATGGCGCGCCAGCCGTCCGGCGTCAGCACCTCGGCTGTCAGCGGCTGCGCCCGGCCACGCATGTAGGCCAAGGGGGCGACCTCGATCGTCCCGGCCTGCATCAGGCGCGGGATCGACTCCGGGTCCAGCATGTCGTGCAGGGCGTCGTAGAGCGGGCGCAGGTAGGGGTCGATCTTCTCGTTCAGCGTGCCCGGCAGGAAGCCCAGCCGCTCGCCCGCCTCGACCGCCGGCCGGGTCAGGATGATGCGGTTGACCTGCTTGGCCTGCAACGCCTGCACGGCCTTGGCCATCGCCAGGTACGTCTTGCCGGTGCCGGCCGGGCCGATGCCGAAGACGATCGTGTTCTCGTCGATCGCGTCCACGTAACGCTTCTGGCCCAGCGTCTTGGGGCGGATGGTGCGCCCGCGCCGGGAGAGGATGTTGAGCGTCAACACCTCGGCCGGGCGCTCCGAGGTGTTCTGCTCGAGCATCGCCACGGTGCGCCGGACCGCGTCCACGCTGAGCGTCTCGCCCTTCTCGATCAGCTCGATGAGCTCCGAGAAGAGACGCTCGGCGGTGGCGTTGTCGGCCGGTGCGCCGGTCACGGTGATCTCGTTGCCGCGGACGTGCACGTCGCTGACGAGGGTGCGCTCGATCAGGCGCAGGATCTCATCCTTGGCGCCCAGCAGGTTCACCATGATCTTCGGGTCCGACACCGAGATCCTGGTCTGCACCGAAGCCGCCGGACCCCCCGCCGCGCCGGACGCGCTCGAAGTGTGGTCAGTGCTGGTCATAGGGGCGGCCGTGCGGCCGACGCCACCTGCTTTCTCATCTGCGCCGTAAGGACCATGCCATCGTATCCGCTTCGCACCCCCGTCGCCGACACCATTACCCGCCCATACCGTCGCTCGCGGGCACGCCGTCGAACGCTTCCAGCCGGCGGGTGAGGCGGTATGTGGCCCAGTGCATCCGGACGACTACGCCCTGTGCGTCGCGGGTCAGCCGGAGCCGCTCGCCGGCCTCGCGGCCGGAGATCGTCCGCAGCACGTCGGGCCGGTCGGGCAGCGGCTGGAACACGGCCGGCGGCCGGTCCGCCGGAGCGTCCGCCGCGCGGGCCTGCAGGGCGCCGTCGTGCCAGGAGAAGACGAACGGAAATCCCTCACTCCACCACTGGCCGAGCACGGAGCGGTACGGCGCGGGGGCGGGCGCGTGGATGCGCCACGGCTTGACCTGCGCGGGGTCGAGCTCGACGGCGAGGCGGAGCAGCTCGTGCGGCAGCTCGCCGATCGTGGCGGCGGTGCCGGAGGAGGCGAGCACCGCGCAGCCGAGGGCGCCGGGGTTGCCCTCGCCGCCGCGCCGGCCGTAGACGGCGGCCAGGAAGCCGGGCATCGCGCCGTCGTGGCCGACGTGCACCACCCGCTTGCCCATGGGCTGCAGGATCAGGCCGAGGCCGAAGCCGGCGGCCCAGAGCTGCTCGTCGGTGGTGGTGAGCGGCCAGCGCATCTCGTCGACGGTGGCGGCGGCGAGCACCTTGCCCGCGGGGTCGACGATCTCGGGGCTCGCGAGGAACGCGGCCCACCTGGCCATGTCGCCGGCCGTGCTCCAGAGCTGGGCGGCCGGGGCGGCGCCGGCCATGTCGACGACGGGCTCCGGGTGGGCGGCGTCGGAGTAGGCGTCGACGAGATAGCCGACCGCGGCGCGCTCGGTGGGCTCGTAGGTGGTCGCGGTCAGGCCGAGCGGGCCGAGCACCCGGTCGCCGAGGATCTCGGCCCAGGTGCCGCCGTGGAGCCGGGCGACCATCTGGCCGAGGACGGCGACGGCGAGGTTGGAGTAGTGATAGCGGCGGGCGTTGGGCAGCACCCGCTCGGCGCGGTCGAGCTCCGCGAGCAGCGCGTCGGCGGACGGCACGTCAAGGGTGTCCCAGACGTCGCCGTGTGGCTCGCGCTGGAAGCCGGCGGTGTGCGAGAGCAGCCGCCGGATCGTGGCGTCGCCGTGGGCGGGCAGGTCGAGGTGGCGGGAGACCGGGTCGTCGAGGTCGAGGAGACCGTCGTCGCGGGCCTGCATGACGAGCGCCGCGGTGAAGGTCTTGGTGACCGAGCCGATGCGGAAGCGGGTGTCGGCGTCCAGCGGGTGCGCCGGGTCGCCGGAGTCGCCGACTGTGCAGGCCCAGAGTGGCTGGTCGGCGCGGTGGAGGGCGACCGACAGGGCGGGGACGCGGGCGTCCGCCTGGACCCGCCGGACAGCTCGCTCGAGACGTGGGTGGGTGGTCACGACCGTGCCAGCATGGGGCCGAGCGGGCGGCCGCCGAGCACGTGGCCGTGGGCGTGGAACACTTCCTGTCCCGCGTACCCACCGTTGTTGAAGATCAGCCGGAACCCGTCGCCGCGCAAACCCTCGGCCTCGGCCACCGCGGCGGCCGCGCCGAGCACGTCGGCGGCGGCCGCGGGGTCGGCCAGCACGAGCGCGACCACGTCGGTGTGGTGCGCCTTGGGGATCACCAGGACGTGCACCGGCGCTTTGGGGTCGATGTCGCGGAAGGCGAGGGTGGTCTCGGTCTCGTGCACCACCGCGGCCGGGATCTCCCCCGCCACGATGCGGCAGAACAGGCAGTCGTTGTCCACGCGGAAGATCCTAGGGTCTGCGTATGACGAAACGAGCGGTACTGGTGACCGGGTCGTCGCGCGGGCTGGGCCGGGCGATCGCGGCGCGCTTCGCGGCGGGCGGCGATCGGGTCGCGGTGCATCACCGGGATTCCGCGGCGATGGCCGAGTCGCTGGTCGCGGAGCTGCCCGGGTCCGGCCACGTCGTGGTGCGGGCGGACATGGCGGACCCGCCGGCGGTGCGGGCGATGGTGGACGACGCCGCGGCCCGGCTGGGCGGGCTGGACGTGCTGGTGAACAACGCCGGGGTGTACGGGCGCGAGCGGGGCGCGCCGCTGGCGGAGGCGGACTACGAGACGTGGCGGGAGGTGTGGCGGCGGACCTTCGACATCAACCTGTTCGGGGCGGCGAACGCCTGCTGGGCGGCCGTGCAGCACATGCGCGGGGCCGGTGGGCGGATCGTCAACGTCTCGTCCCGCGGCGCGTTCCGGGGTGAGCCGGAGCAGCCGGCCTACGGCGCGTCGAAGGCCGCCCTGAACGCGATGGGCCAGTCGCTGGCGGTCGCACTGGCGCCGCACGGGATCGCTGTGGCGACGGTGGCGCCCGGGTTCATCGAGACCGAGATGGCCCGTGCGCTCCTGACCGGTGACGGCGGCGAGGGGATCCGGGCGCAGAGTCCCTACCACCGGGTGGCGCAGCCGGACGAGGTGGCCGCCGCCGTGCACTGGCTGGCGTCGGCGGAGGCGGAGTGGGCGTCCGGGGCGATCCTGGACATGAATGGCGCGTCCTACCTGCGAACCTAAGATCAGGTCGTGGACGACATGACGCCACACGTGATCTCGCCGCTCGAGGGGCTGGGCCGCGCTGTCCGGTGTGGACGTGCGATACGCGGTCGGCGCCGACCCGCGGCCGTTCCTGCCACCGGCCCGCGGTCCGGAGTGGACGGACCTGCGGGCGCGGGTGGGCTCCTACGAGTTCGACGGCGACCTGCCCGGGCGGCTCGATCGGCGGCGGTCACGTCGCTGCGGTTCAGCGGCACGTGCACACCCTCGGCCGGCGGTGAGCACACGTTCGCCGTCTCCGGTTTCGGGACCTATGAGCTGCTCGTCGACGGGCGCCTGCTCTTCGCCGGCAGCCCGCGCCCACCGGGCACCGGGCGCGCGGAGCTGCTGCTCGACCAACGTGAGCAGCGGGTTTCGGCGGAGTTGGCACTGGGCGTACCCATCGATGTTGAATTGAGAAGGACCAACCCGCCTGGGACGATGGCTGGCGCACCGTTGGTGGGCGCTGTTCGATCGTCGCGGCGCACGCGATCCACGACCCGCGCCCGACGGCCGACCTGGAGGTCTGATGCTCTTCCGGCAGGACGCCCTCGACAAGATCCGGGACGGCCGCATCTCGGTGGTGTTCCGGCGCTGGCAGCGGGCGCGCGTGGTGGCCGGCAGCCGGCTGCGGACGATGATCGGCGTCGTGGAGGTCAAGGCGGTCGACCGCATCTCGCGGATCTCGGCGGCCGACGCCCGTGCCGCCGGCTATCCCACGGCCGCGGCGGCCACCGCCGACGTGCCGGACAAGGCGGGCGGTCTCTTCCGCATCGAGGTCGCTTACGGCGGCGACGATCCACGCATCGCCCTGCGGGCAGATCTGTCCGATCTGGACGCGCTGATCGCCCGGCTCGACCGGATGGACGCGACCAGCAGACGCGGGCCGTGGACCCGGGCGGTGCTGGCGCTCATCGCCGCTCATCCCGCCGTCCGCGCGGGAGACCTGTGGGCTCGAGTGGGCTATCCGGACATGCTGACCTTCAAGCGGGACGTGCGGCGGCTCAAGGAGCTGGGCCTGACCGAGAGCCTGGAGATCGGCTATCGGCTGTCGCCGCGCGGCGAGGCCGTCCGGGGGTACGGGTCGTAGCGACGCACCCCACGCCTCGCACCCGCGGTCAGACCGGCCGGACCTCGGCGAGCCGCTTGACCGAGAACTCGTCGTCCCAGCAGACGGCCGCTTCCCACGCGGCCGACGCCTGCGCGGCGATGTCGTACGCGTCGTCGTCGAGACCGGCGGCGTTGCCGGGCAGCACCAGGTCGAGATCGGGAACGTCGACGTGCGACTCGTCCCAGTCGATCAGCCCGACCCGATCGGCGGTCATCCGGATGTTGCCGAGGTTGTTGGGGTCGCCGTGGACGACGCATGTCCGACGTCCGGCGAGCCGCGCCCACGCCGCCCGGCATCGAGCGACACCCTCCGGGGGCATCTCGCCGAGGTCGACCTTGGTCCCGGTCTCGGCGTGCAGGAGGTCGGTCGAGGATCGCCAGCCGGGGCGCTGCGGCCAGCCCTGCGTCAACCGGTGCAGCTCGCGGAGCGTGCCCGCCACGCGACGCCAGTCGGCCCGCGTCCCGGGCGGTCCACCGTCCACATAGGTCATCACCACCAGGCCGTCGGCGAACAGCCGGCCGTCCGTGGTCGGTATCGGCACCGGCACGGTGAGACCTTCATGGTCGAGGTACTGGATGAGCTCGGTCTCCCACGCGAGATCGGCGTCGCTGCGGGAACCGAGACGACCGACCGCGAGGCGCCCGTCGACCCGCACGCTCCACACGTCGTTGGCGACTCCGCCGGTGAGCGGCTGGATGCGAGCAGCGTCGTCACCCCACTGCCCGAGCGCCTCCCACCCCATCGGCCGCATCTTACGGTGCCCGGCCGGCGGGCTCAGCGCCCGCGCGACGCCCAGGCCCCGAAGAGCTCGGCGTAGCGCCCGCCGGCCGCGACCCGCTCCGCATGCGGACCCTCCTCGACGATCTCGCCGTGCTCCAGCACGATCACCCGATCGGCCGACACGGCCTGCGTGAGCCGGTGGGCGACGATCAGCGTGGTCCGGCCCGCCGTCGCCGCCCGGGCCGAATCCTCCAGCGCCCGGGCGCCCGCACTTCCCGCCTCCGCGGTGGCCTCGTCCAGCACCGCCACCGCCGGGTCGGTCAGCACCAGCCGGGCCAGCGCGAGCTGCTGCGCCTGCGCCGCGGTCAGCGCACGCTCGCCCTCGCCGACCGGCGTGTCCAGCAGATCGACCGCCCAGTCCTGCGCCCCGACCCGGGCCAGCGCCGCCGTCACCTCCTCGCGGGTGGCGCCCGGGCGGGCCAGTCGCAGGTCCTCGATCAGCGGCCCGGCGAAGACGTGCGTCTCCTGGCTCACCACAGCGACCACCGACGCGGGCAGCCCGGCCGTCGGCACGCCGCCGATCAGCGCCGCGCCCGTGTCCGGCCGCAACAGCCCGGCGGCGATCGACGCGAGCGTGGTCTTGCCGGCGCCGGTCGAGCCGACCAGCGCGACCCGCTCCCCCGCCCGGATCTTCAGATGCACGTCGCGCAGGACCGGCGTCTGCCCGTCATAGCTGAAGCCCACACCGGTGAAGACGAGCGAGGCGTCCTCCGGCCGGTCGTCCCGCGGCGGCGGGATCAGGTCGGACAGGTTACGCACGCCGACCACCCGGGCCAGGCTCGCCCCGGCCTCCTGCACGTCGTCGAAGGTGAACATCAGCGCGCCGATCGGGTTGAACAGCCGGTGGAACAGCACCGCCGCCGCGGCCGTCTCGCCGACCGTGCCGTTGCCGGTGCGGACCAGCCAGAACCCGGTGATCAGGATCGCCGCCAGCCCCACGAACTCGCTGCGGTTGACCCGCCCGACGAACCGGGTGAACAGCGTGAACACCCCGACCTCGAGGTTGCGCGCGGTGGCCGAGGCGTCGTCCAGCGCGGCCACGTGCTCGCGTTCGCGCCGGTACGCGTGCACCGTCCGCACCCCCTGCATGCTCTCCACCAGCAGCTGGGAGCGGGTGCTGACCGCGGCGCGCTCGGCGGCGTAGACCGGCGCGGACCGCGGCAGGTACCACCGCAGCGCCAGCACATAGGACGGCACGGCGAGCAGCCCGGCCAGCCCGAGACGCCAGTCCAGCCCGGCCATCGCGACCAGGCTGAGCACCGTCAGGAACAGCGCGGACAACACCGTCGGCAGCACGCCGGTGGCGGCGTTGCCGATCGTCGCCACGTCGGCGCCGACCCGGGAGAGCAGGTCACCGCGGCCGGCCCGGTCCAGCACGGCGGTGGGCAGGCGCAGGGCGATGTCGACGGTACGTTCGCGCAGCCCGGCCAGGATCCGCTCGCCCAGCCGGGTGGTCAGCCACCTCGACAGTCCCGTCGCGAGCCCGCCCGCCACCGCGGCGACCACGATGATCACCGTGATCGGAACGATCGCCCGGACGCCGGCCCCGGCGCGGACCTGGTCGACGAGCCGGCCCAGCGCGTACACGGGGATCACCGAGGCGGCGGCCGCCACCACCCCGGCGCCGGCCGTCAGGGCGACTTCCCCGGGCCGGGCGGCGAGCTGGCGGCGCAGCCACGTCCAGGCCTGCCCGGCCGACGCGATCGGCAGGCCGGTCATCGCAGCACCGCCTTCCGGTACGCCGGGTCGCCGGCGACCAGCGTGGCGTGCGTGCTCTCGGCGACCACCGCCCCGCCGTCGATCACCAGCACCCGGTCGGTCTGCGCGAGCAGCGCCGGGCTGCTGGTCAGGACCACGGTGGCGCGGTCCGAACCCGACCCGTGGCGCAGCGACCGGATCCCCTGGGCGATGGCGTGCTCGGTGACCGCGTCGACCGCGGTGGTCGGCTCGTGCAGCACCAGGATCGGCGGATCCGCGGCCAGCGCCCGGGCCAGCGCCAGCCGCTGCCGCTGCCCGCCGGAGAGGTCGGCGCCGCGCTCGGCGACCGGGTGGTCCAAGCCGTCGGGGTGCAGTGCGACGACCTCGTCGGCCGCCGACGCGCGCAGGGCCTCGTCCAGGGCCTCGTCGAGGTTGTTCCCGAGATTCGTCCGGATGGTCCCCGTGAACAGGCTCGTGTGATGCGGCTCGGCCAGCATCATGTCGCGGGCCTCGTGCGGCGCGGCGCCGGCCACGGCGATCTCCCCGCGCTCCGCCGGGCGCTGGCCGCCGAGCAGGTCGGCCAGCTCGTCGGCGTCGGCCGGCCGGTGGGCCACCACGCCGACGAACTCGCCCGGCCCGACCCGCAGGTCCAGCCCACGTAGCGGTCCGCTGTGCAGGTCGCGCACGACGAGCTCGGCTCTTTCGGTCGGTTCGCGGTCGGGCGCCGGCAACACCGGGTCGGCGGAGAGCACCAGGCTGATCCGCTGCGCCGAGCCGCGCGCCTCGGCCAGCCGGCCGGGCACGATCGCAAGCGTCCCGAACGGCTCGCCGAGGAACTGCGCCAGGCCGATCACGGTGATGAACTGGCCCGGCGTGATCCGCCCGGTCAGCGCGAACCAGCCGGCCAGCACCGCGATCCCGCAGGCCAGCAGGGTGCTGACGGTGGCCGACCCGCCCGCGAAGCCGGCCCGGGCCCGCACCGCGTGCAGGGTGGCCGACAGCGACGCCCGGCTGACCTCGCGATATCGGCGGGCGGCGGCGTCCTGCGCGCCGATCCCGCGCAGCGGCCGCAGGCCGGTGACCAGGTCGGTGGCCAGCGCCGACGCCCGGCCCGCGACGCGCTGCTGCTCGGCGTAGCGGCGGGTCATCAGCGGCGCGGTCAGCTGCAGGGCGAGCAGCACGGCCGGGGTGGCGAGCAGCACCACCAGGCCGAGCGGCACCGAGATCACGAAGAGCGCCACCGCGCCGACCGCGGTGGCGACCAGCGCGCCGACCACCCGGGCGACGTGCTCGAGCAGGTAGGCGGCCTGCTCGGTGTCGTCGGAGGTGATCGTGAGCAGGTCACCGGTACGCAGCTCGGTGCGCACCCCGCGCGGGTCGATGATCCGCCCGGCGATCTCGGTCCGGAGCAGGTGCGTCTCGGTCGCCACCGCCTGCACGGCCTGCCGGGCACCCTGCCGGTAGGCGGTGGACAGCAGCACGAAGAGCAGCCCCAGCGCGGCGGTCCAGAGCACCAGCTGCGCGGCGTCGCCGGTGGTCACCGCACGGTCGATGATCACGCCGATCAGGATCGGGACGGACGCCTCGCAGGCCTGATGCAGCGCGAGGAGCAGGGTGCCGACGGTGAGCCGGCGGGTGTTGCGGGACAACGTCCGGCGCAGGATCCGGCCCGGCGTCATCACCATCTGCCCAGGCGGGTGGCCAGCACCGCGATGGCGGCCACGCCGGCCGTGCTGGTGCGCAGCACGGTGTCGCCGAGCCGCACCGCAGTGGCGCCGGCGTCGAGGAAGACGTCGAGCTCGGCGTCCGCGATCCCGCCCTCGGGCCCCACCACCAGCACGATCTCGCCCTCGTCGGGCAGCGCGGCGGTGGAGAGCCGGGTGGTGGCGTCCTCGTGCAGCACGAACGCCGCCGTCGCGGCGGAAAGCCGTGCGGCGGCCTGCTTGGTGGTCACGTCCGGGTCGCCGGAGACAACCGGCAGGTACGCGCGCCGCGCCTGCTTGGCGGCCTCCCGGGCGGTCGCCGCCCACTTGGCGCGGGCCTTGTGTCCCCGGTCGCCGCGCCACTGGGCGATCGACCGGGCCGCCGCCCACGGCACGATCTCGTCGACGCCGACCTCGGTCATGGCCTGGACGGCGAGCTCGCCGCGGTCACCTTTCGGGATGCCTTGAACGACGGCGACCCGGACCGGCGGCCGTTCGCGAAATGTCCGGTTCATGATGGCGAGGCTGACGCTGCCCTTCGCCACGCCGGTCACCTCGGCCAGCGCGGTGCCGCCCTGGCCATCCGCGAGGACGAGGCGCTCTCCCCTTCGGACGCGCTGCACATCGGCCGCGTGATGACCCTCAGGGCCGTCCAGCGTCGTGGTGTCGCCGGCCGGCAGGGCGTCGACCAGGAAGAGGGGTGCCGACACGATCAGTGACCGTTGAAGGCGTCCCGCATCCGGGAGAAGAAGCCGCCCTGCTTGCTCAGCTCGGCCACGTCCTCACCCCGGGTCTTCGCGAAGTCGCGCAGCATGCGCTCCTGCTCGGCGGTGAGTTTCGTCGGGGTCCGCACGTCCAGGTGCACGAACAGGTCGCCGCGGCCCTGCCCGCGCAGGTGCGGCACGCCCTTGCCGCGGATCCGCAGGGTGCTGGCCGGCTGCGTGCCGGACTTGACCTCGATGGCCTCCTCGCTGTCCAGCGTCTTGATGGTCAGCCGGGTGCCGAGCGCGGCGGCGGTCATCGGCAGGGTGACCCGGCAGTGCAGGTCGTCGCCCTTGCGGCTGTAGACGTCGTGCGGCCGCTCGTGGATCTCCACGTACAGGTCGCCGGCCGTGCCACCGCCCGGGCCGACCTCGCCCTGCTGGGCCAGGCGGATGCGCATGCCGTCCTCGACACCGGCCGGGATCTTCACGGTCAGGCTGCGGCGGGTGCGGATCCGGCCGTCGCCGGCGCAGGTCGGGCACGGGCTCGGGATCACCGTGCCGTGGCCCTGGCAGACCTGGCACGGGCGGGACGAGACGACCTGGCCGAGGAACGTACGCTGCACGCTCTGCACCTCGCCGCGGCCGCCGCACGTCTCACAGGTGGCCAGGTGGGTGCCGGGCGCGGTGCCGGCGCCGGAGCACTGGGTGCACAGCACGGCGGTGTCGACGGTGATCGGCGCCTCGACGCCGAACGCGGTCTCCACCAGGTCCAGCTCGAGCCGCAGGATCGCGTCGGCCCCCGGACGGGTACGCGGCCGCGGACCCCGGGACCCGCCGCCGGCGGCCGTGCCGAAGAACGCGTCCATGATGTCCTGGAACCCGACGAACGGACCGCCGGCCGGGCCGCCCGGACCCCCGCCGCCGCCACCGGGCGCCAGCGGGTCGCCGCCGAGGTCGACGATCTGCCGCTTCTGGTCGTCGGAGAGGACCTCGTACGCGGCGTTGATGTCCTTGAACTTCTCGTGCGCCTCCGGATCGGGATTCACATCCGGGTGGTACTGGCGGGC
>NZ_JBFAZH010000110.1:0-11888 GCF_040681735.1 Actinoplanes sp. NPDC051633
GCCGTTGAGCACCTCGACGCAGACGTGCACGAAACGCCGCACCGCCAGCTTCGCGTCCCCACCCGCCCCGCCGTGCTCAGCCCGGCCGGCCTCGCCCCGGCGGCCGGCCCGAGCGAAGTCCTGTGCGGAGTCCCGAGCGGACCTGCCGCCCGCGCACCCGTACCCGTCGTCCTTCGCTTCCCCGGCCCCCACCCCTGAGTGGCCGGCGAAGTCGTGACGCCCCGAATCCGTGGGCGGCCGCGGCCACTCCAACGCCAGCTGATTGGCCGTCACCCACCACTGCGGCTCGATCTCATCGTCATAGGGCGGGTCGCACCTGGGCACAGGACGTAACCGGATCGGCGGCCGGGGACCGTGCGGTGCCACCTCGACAGTCGACATCTCACCCAACCAATCCTTGCGTTTGCTTTCGTTTGCCTGTGACAGAAAGTCTGCCGCGACACGGTGAGACCGGTCAATGCCTGTGGATAACCCCGCGAGGAGCCGGCGAGAAAGGACAAAACGAGCTACTCGGGCTCGGGCGCGATCAACGGATTGCCGGCGACCCACTCGGCCGTTTCCGCGTACTTCTCCTCGATGTACTGCTCAAGCTTGGCGCGTTCCACCCGCCACTGACCACGACCACCGATCTTGATCGCGGGCAACTCGCCGCTGCGCACCATGTGGTAGACCTGCGAGTCGGACACGTTCAGCTCGGCCGCCACATCGGACAGCAGCATGAACCTGGACTCGGCCACCGGCACTCCTGAGCTACGCGCGTTGATGCCTTAGTTTGCCATCGTTCGCCTGCGATTGGCACCGGTCGACGGTGCCACCTTGACGCGAGACTAGTCCATGGCGATCGCGCGCCCGGTGAGCGGGCTCGAATAGACCACACTCGTCGTGACCGACCCGAGCCCAGCGATGCGTCCGGTGACCTCCTCGAGATGGCGCATCGAGCGGGCCACCACCTTTAGCACGAAGCAGTCCTCACCGGTCACGTGATGAGCCTCGATGATCTCGGGCGTGGTGTCGAGCAGCGCATGGAACGGCCGGTAGTTCCCGGTCGGATATCGCAACCGCACGAACGCCATCACGTCGAGCCCGACCCGCTCCGGCGAGACCAGCGCGCGGTAGCCGGCGATCACCCCCGTCTCCTCGAGCCGGCGCACCCGCTCGGTGACGGCACTCGGCGACATGGACACCGCCCGGGCCAGGTCCGCGAAACTGGCGCGCCCGTCCCGCTGAAGCTCCGCCAGCAACGCCCAGTCCGTCCGATCCACGGTCACAGCGCCAAAGTACCGTGGATTCCGCGCCCGATCTACGCCACTGCCCCGGAAGTCTCCTGCCTCATCCAAGAGCAGACTTCTAGTTTGGTACGCATGAAAGCAGCCGAGTTCTTCGCCGCCCGCCTCGCCTTCCAGACCGACGTGTCCGACGTCCACGCAGCCCTGGACACCGGCGACCCGGGCTTCGTCCTGGTCGACACCCGCAACGACCACGCCTGGGACCAGGGCCACATCCCGGGCGCGATCCGCCTGAAGGACCTGACCGACGAGGACGCGCCGATCGTCACGTACTGCTGGGGTCCGGGCTGCAACGGCGCGACGAAGGCGGCGCTGGCGCTGGCCGAGCAGGGCCGGGAGGTGCGCGAGATGATCGGCGGCATCGAGTACTGGATCCGCGAGGGCTTCCCGACCCACACCGCGGCCGGCATGGAGACGAGAGCACCCGACCCGCTGACGGCCCCGGAGGGGCCCGGGTTCTCCGCCCTTGCCGGAGGCTCAGCGGCCGGTAGCGGCCCAGCCCCGAAGGGGCCCGGGTTCTCCGCCCTTGCCGGAGGCTCAGCGGCCGGTAGCGGCCCAGCCCCGGAGGGGCCCGGGTTCTCCGCCCTTGCCGGAGGCTCAGCGGCCGGTAGCGGCCCAGCCCTCAGCTGCGGGTGCTGATGTTGAGAGGGGCGCTCACCGCGGGGCGGTGCCGGCGCCGATAATGGCTGCGTGCCGATCACCGACCTTGTTCGTGTCTACGTGCCGGCCACCGTGCCGATGCTGGCCCAGCTGCGCACCTCCGGGCGGTTGGGGGATGGGCCGGTGGTCGCGCACGCCGTGACGCCGGCCCTGCGTGAGTGGTACGCCGAGGGTGACGAGGAGGAGCTGGAGTACGTGGCGTTCACCCGCGCTGCCCAGGCCGCCCTGCACCTGCTCCGGCTCGACCCGCAGGCGCCGCGCCGCCGCGTCGTCGTCTCGGCCGATGTGCCCGCGAAGACCCTCGAGCGCGACGACGTCGAGCTCGGCTCCAGCTCGGTCCGCCTGCGCGAGTCGATCTCCCGCACCGAGGTCGCCTCGATTCACGTGGACGCGGCCGAGGCGGCCGACGACGTGGCCGCCGCTGCCGACGTGATCGACGAGGCGCTGGCCGGCGACCCGGACGCCCAGTTCACCGTGGACGGCGCCGAGGACCACGAGCTGGCGTGGTACGCCGCCTCCGAACTCGACGACCTCAGCCGCGACACGGGCCTAGCCTGAAACCGGCCCGACCCGGCGAGGCACTTTTCACTGATCTAGGAAGCGCAGAATCGACGGCAGGGTCAGGTTCATCGCCGTGAGGTCGCCGCCGGCCGCCAGCACCTCGCCGAGGAACGAGCCGTGGAAGCCCGGCACGATCAGCAGCCGCACGTCCGGGATCAGGGAGGCCAGCTCCACCGTGTGCGAGTTGCGCACCACGTCCCGGTCGCCGGCCAGGATCAGGGTGGGCGTCCCGACGGCGGTCAGGTCGGACTCCGGCCAGTCCTCGAACCTCTTCATCTGGCCGCTGTCCAGGTCGAAGAGCTGCTGCTGGTGGGCCGGGTCGGGGTTCAGCGCGGCGTCGGCGTCGAGGTAGACCTGCGGCATGTCGGCGATCGAGCCGGCCATCATGCCCTCCCAGAAGCCGTCCACCATGCCCTCGCGACGGAAGAACGCGGAGGCGATGACCTGACGCCGCACCAGCGTCGGGTGCCGCATGGAGAGCCGCAGCGCCACGTTCCCGCCGTTGCTGAAGCCGAGCAGGTCGACCGGGCCGAGGTCCAGCTTGCGCAGCAGCGCGGCGACGTCGTCGGCGGAGTGCTCGAAGGTCGGCAGCCGATCGGTGGACGGCGTGCGCCCGTGACCTTGCAACTCGACCGCGATCACCTGACGCGTCTTGGCGAGCAGCGGCAGCAGCGCGCCCCAGTTCGTCTCGATGGTCGACCCGCCACCGTGGATGAGCAGCAGCGGAGTGCTGTCCGCGCCGGACGAGCCGTGGACTTCGTGGTACAGCTCAATGGCCATAGACCTATTGCATCTCACAACCGGTTTTAAATCAAGACTGGTCCGTCGGTTTCAAAGTCCGGCCGATCGCGATGACCGCGGTGATCGCACCCACGAAGAGGATGATCAGGGCGCTGTTCAGCCGCGACTGACTGAGCAGGCGTTGCACCGTCGTCTCCAGCACGCTGACCTTGCCGGCCAGCGACAGCACCCGGGCCCCGGCGGTGCGGGTCAGGATCTCGCCGACGATCAGCAGCACGCCCGGTCCGGCGCCGGCCACCGCGTACCAGGGCCAGGGGCGCGGCGAACGGCGAAGCAGGAAGAAGACCACCAGACCGGCGATCAGACCGCTGACGACGGCCTGGCTGAGCGTATACCGACTCGCCGCGCCGGCCCGGGTCGCGGCCGAGTCACCCGCGCCGAAGATGCCGAACAGCACATCCTGCCCGAAGGTCAGCAGCACCCCCACCAGGAACACCGCGATGGAGGCCCAGCAGACCGCGGAGACCACCCCTGGGGTACGGAGACCGGCCAGCGCGCCGCCGATCGTGGCGGCGGCGGCCACCGTGCCGGCCATCACCGCGTACACCCAGCCCTCGGTGTTGATCGTGAAAAGGCTGAGCGCACCCAGGACGCCGATGAGCAACCCCGCACCCGTCGCGACCGCGAAGCGGGCGGTCGCGCCGAGCGCCCGCCGCCGGTCCACGGCCGTGACCACCGCCAGCGCCACCGCCGCGCCCGCGACCAGGGCGGCCGAGACGACGCCCGGCAGCGCGTAGGCGGACGACGTGACCTCCATCGTCACGTCCTCGCGGCTGGTGATCGTGGCCCGCGCCGACCACAGAAGTCCCGCCATCCACAACAAAGCGGCTATGGCGAGCGCGACCGACGAGAACGAGGCACGCTCGGTCGTGACGGTTGTCTCCTCCTGCGCGCTCATGAGGAGCAGGGTACGCGGTGCGAGGATGACCCCATCCCACGAGGAGTAGAGGAGAACGCGAGATGGACGCCCAGATTTCCGTGCCGCCGCCGCGCAACGAGCCGGTGCGCAGCTACGCCCCCGGCAGCCCCGAGCGGGCCACCCTGCAGGCGCGCGTGGACGCGATGAAGGGCGAACGCCTCGACCTCACCATGACCATCGGCGGGAAGCAGACGATGGCCGACGGCGAGCGGATCGATGTGGTGCAGCCGCATCGCCGCCACGAGGTGCTCGGGCAGACCGGCAACGCGTCGAAGGCGGACGCGGCCGCCGCGGTCGAGGCCGCCAAGAAGGCCGCGCCGGGCTGGCGCGAGCTGCCGTTCACCGAACGCGCCGCCGTCTTCCTACGCGCCGCCGAGCTGCTGGCCGGCGGCTGGCGCGACACGCTCAACGCCGCCACCATCCTCGGTCAGTCGAAATCCGCCTACCAGGCCGAGATCGACGCGGCCTGCGAGCTGATCGACTTCCTGCGCTTCAACGTGGCCTTCGGCGAGCAGATCCTCGGCGAGCAGCCGCAGTCGTCGCCGGGCGTGTGGAACAGGTTCGACCACCGCCCGCTGGAGGGCTTCGTCTACGCCATCACGCCGTTCAACTTCACCGCGATCGCCGGCAACCTGCCTTCCGCGCCGGCCCTCATGGGCAACACGGTGATCTGGAAGCCCTCACCGACCCAGCAGCTATCGGCGCACTGGACGATGCGGCTCTTCGAGGCGGCCGGTCTGCCGCCCGGCGTGATCAACCTGGTGACCGGCGATGGGCTCGCGGTGTCCGACGTGGTGCTCACCGACCCCGACCTGGCCGGCATCCACTTCACCGGGTCGACCGCCACCTTCCGTCATCTGTGGAAGGAGGTGGGCGCCAACATCGAGCGCTACAAGTCGTACCCGCGGCTGGTCGGTGAGACCGGCGGCAAGGACTTCGTCTTCGCGCACCCGAGCGCCGACGCGGACGCCCTGCACACCGCGCTGGTCCGCGGCGCATACGAGTACCAGGGCCAGAAGTGCAGTGCCGCGTCGCGCGCCTACGTCCCGCGGTCCATCTGGGAGGGCGGCCTGCGTGACCGGCTCGCGGCCACCGTCGCCTCCATCAGGTACGGCGACGTGAGCGATCTCTCCACGTTCGGCGGTGCGGTGATCGACGGCCGTGCGTTCGCCAAGCACGCCGCGGCGCTCGACCGCATCAAGAACAGCGCGTCCTGCACCGTGCTGGCGGGCGGCACCGCGGATGACAGCGAGGGCTGGTTCGTCGCGCCGACCGTGGTGGAGTCGACCGACCCGACACACGAGATCTTCACGACCGAGTTCTTCGGACCCATTCTCGGCGTGTACGTCTTCGACGACGACGACTTCGCGGCGACCGTCGCACAGGCGGAAGCCGTTACGCCGTACGCGCTCACGGGCTCGATCTTCGCAACCGACCGGACGGTGCTCGATCGCGCCTCAAAGGACCTGCGCTTCGCGGCGGGCAACTTCTATCTCAACGACAAGCCGACCGGCGCCGTGGTCGGGCAGCAGCCGTTCGGCGGCGCCCGGGGGAGCGGGACCAACGACAAGGCCGGGTCCGTTTTGAACCTGTACCGGTGGGTCTCGCCTCGCACCATCAAGGAGACCTTCGAGCCGGCGGTCGACTGGCGATACCCTCACATGGGGTGATTGTCCGCTATCGGAGCCACTGCGTTATTTTGCAGATCCACTACGCAGTGGCACCGCCCCTTTTGGGCCGATTACTCACTGCGAGCGCCGTCTGGGCGATTCACTGTGCCATCTTATCGCCTGACACTGATCCACATGGGTAAAACGCCCGGTCGCGACCCTCGTGGTCGGACTGTCTGTGCGGGACAGTCGCATGTGGAGACGCAAAATGGACGGATCGGGCGAAATCCTGGACGTCGAGCGAACAAAGTGGCAGCTTAGAAGCCATGCCCGACACTCAGATCAACCCAACAGCTGCTGCCCTTCTGGGCCTGCTACACGAGGGCCCGATGACCGGCGGTCAGCTCATGGCGGCTGCCGAACGCCGCCTCGGGCCCTACTGGTCGATGACGCGGAGCCAGGTCTACCGCGAACTGCCTGTGCTCGCCGAGATGGGATTCGTCCGACTCGGCAAGCCGGGGCCACGGTCCAGCCAGCCCTATGCCATCACCGCCGCCGGCAAGCGTGCTTTCAGCCGGTGGCTCGCCGAGTCGCCCGGTCGTGATGCGATCCGTAACCCGGTCGCTCTGCGGGTGGCCTTCGGCTCACAGCACTCCGGCAACCAGCTGAAGACGCTCTACACCGGTGCCAACGAGTACCACTCGGAGGCCCTCGCCATGGCCCGCGAGCAGGCCAAGGAAGCCAAGAAGGCCGGGGACGCCTACGGCGCCGCCGCCCTCGAGTTCGCCGTCGCGTACCACAAGGCAGCGCTGAGCTGGCTCAAGGTCGCACCTGCAGAGTGACCAGGTGCCGCCCGGCCGAACCCTCGGCCGGGCGGCGTAGTCTTGGTCGTTGTGAGTGCAGCCGACTTTCCCGAACAGCTCAAAGCCCTCGACGCCACCCTGCGCAACATCGAGAACGTGCTCGACGTCGACAAGCTGCGCCGGGACAAGGCTGTTCTCGAGGAGGAGGCCTCCGCCCCCGACCTGTGGGACGACCAGGCGCGGGCGCAAGAGGTGAATTCCAAGCTCGCGTACATCTCGGGGGAGATCTCCCGGATGGAGAAGCTGCGCGGCCGGCTCGACGACGCCACGCTTCTGCTCGAGATGGCGCAGGCCGAGAGTGACGAGGGGTCGGTGGCCGAGGTCGGCGAGGAGCTGACCGGTCTCACCAAGGCGATCGAGGAGATGGAGGTCCGCACCCTCCTGTCCGGCGAGTACGACTCCCGCGAGGCCGTGGTCGCCATCCGGGCCGGTGCGGGTGGCGTGGACGCCGCCGACTTCGCCGAGATGCTGATGCGGATGTACCTGCGCTGGGCCGAGCGGCACGGATACCCGACCGAGGTCTACGAAACCTCCTACGCGGAAGAGGCGGGCCTCAAGTCGGCCACGTTCGCCGTCAAGGTGCCCTATGCCTACGGGACCCTCAGCGTCGAGTCCGGAACGCACCGGCTGGTCCGGATCAGCCCGTTCGACAACCAGGGCCGCCGGCAGACCAGCTTCGCCGGCGTCGAGGTGATGCCGGTGGTCGCGCAGACCGACCACATCGACATCCCGGAGAACGAAGTACGCATCGACGTGTACCGGTCGTCGGGTCCTGGTGGACAGAGCGTTAACACGACCGACTCTGCGGTGAGGCTCACACACATCCCCACGGGCATCGTGGTGACGTGTCAGAACGAGAAGTCACAGCTGCAGAACAAGGCCTCCGCGATGCGCGTTCTGCAGGCCCGGCTGCTCGAGCGCAAGCGCCAGGAGGAGGAGGCCAAGATGGCCGGCCTCAAGCAGGACACCACCGGCTCGTGGGGTGATCAAATGCGCTCCTACGTGCTGCATCCGTACCAAATGGTCAAGGATCTGCGCACCGAGTACGAGGTCGGGAACCCGTCCGCGGTCTTCGACGGCGCCCTCGACGACTTCATCGAGGCGGGCATCCGCTGGCGCAAGCAGAGTCAGATGGCCGAATGACCTGGTGAGGTGAGCCGTCCTCTGATCCGGGTGTCCTGGTGCACATGATGCGGACCGGCGGACTTGGCCTTTTCGTTACACCGCGTAGACTCCACTCCCGTGATTCAGCTCGAGAACGTGACGAAGACGTATCCCAAGGCGTCTCGGCCGTCGTTGGACGATGTCAACGTCGGTATCGAGAAGGGTGAGTTCGTCTTCTTCATCGGCCCCTCCGGTTCCGGCAAGTCCACGATCATCAAGCTGCTGCTGCACGAGGTTGCCCCGACCCGCGGCAGGGTGACGGTCAACGCCAAGGACGTGACGTCACTGCGGTCGTGGAAGATCCCGCACTTCCGGCGTTCCATCGGCTGCGTGTTCCAGGATTTCCGGCTGTTGCCGAACCGGACCGCGTACGAGAACGTCGCCTTCGCCCTCGAGGTGATCGGCAAGACCAAGGCGGTGGCGCGGCGCGTCGTCCCCGAGGTCCTGGAGCTGGTCGGCCTCGGCGGCAAGGAGCACCGCTACCCGCACGAGCTCTCCGGTGGTGAGCAGCAACGCGTCGCCGTCGCCCGGGCGTTCGTGAACCGTCCGCTGATCCTGCTCGCCGACGAGCCCACGGGAAACCTGGACCCGGACACGTCGATCGAGATCATGCGGCTGCTGGACCGGATCAACCGGACCGGCACCACGGTCGTGATGGTCACCCACGACTCGAACATCGTGAACCAGATGCGCCGCCGAGTCATCGAGATCGAGAGCGGCCGGATCGTCCGCGACCAGGCACGCGGCGTCTACGGCTAGCCGTCCGCAGCCCCGCCCCGTGCCCGCCCCGTTCTCCCACTAAGGAAACCCCCGATGCGGTTGAAATACGTCCTCAACGAGGTCCTGGTCGGTCTGTGGCGCAACGTCACGATGACCGTCGCCATGATCATCACCATGTCGGTCTCGTTGACGATGCTGGGCGCCAGCGTGTTGCTGTACATGCAGGTCGACCGGATGAAGGACTTCTACTACGGCGAGATCGAGGTCTCGATCTTCCTTCGTGACGACGTCACCGAGGCCCAGCGCGCCGCCCTCGACCAGGCCATCGACGCCAATCCTCTGGTGAAGAGCAAGACCTACGAGGACAAGAAGCAGGCGCTCGAGAAGTTCAAGCAGATCTGGAAGGACTCGCCCGAGTTCATCAACTCGGTCGGCCCGGACAGCCTCCCCGAGTCGTTCCGCGTCAAGTTGAAGGATCCGGAGCAATACGCGACCTTCAACGAGCAGATCAAGACTCAGCAGGGCATCCAGGACATCGTCGACCAGCGCGAGCTGCTCAAGAAGGTGTTCGACATCTTCAACTCCATCCAGGTGATGGCGCTGGTCGTGGCCGGGGTGATGGCCTTGGCCGCGTTGCTGCTGGTCGGCAACACCATCCAGGTCGCCGCGTACAGCAAACGCCGAGAAGTCGCGGTGATGAAACTGGTCGGCGCGTCGAACTGGTTCATCCAGGCGCCATTCGTGCTCGAGGCGGTGGTGGCCGGCCTGATCGGCTCCATCCTGGGCTTCGCGTTCCTCTTCATCAGCAAGATCGTCGTCCTCGACGGCCGATTGCAGGCGCTGACGAACGTGCTCACCCCGATCCCGAACTCGAACGTCTGGTTGATGCTGCCGCTGCTGGCCGGAGTGGGTTCGGTCGTCAGTGCGGTCACCGCATGGGTCACGCTGCGGTTCTACCTGCGCGTCTAGCTCCACGGGACTCAGCCATCGCAATAGCCGCATCCCGGGCGGGGGTGCGGCTATTGGGCGTTTTACGCCTTTAAGGCTGATAGCCGGAGTACGGTGCCGATGTGGGGTTCAGTCGACACACCCGGGTGTTCTGCGTCCTGCTCGTGCTCTGCGCGGCCGTCCTGTCCCTGCTCGGACCGGTCCCCGCGGCCGCCGGTCCCGGCGACGATGCGAAACGGGCGAGCCGGGCCGCCGACCGGGCGGAGGCGGTCCTCGAGCACGCCACCGCCGTCGCCCGCAGCGCCGCCCGCCGGCTAGAGGTCGCCACCGCGGCGCTGCCCGCCGCCCGGGCGAAGGTGGCCAGCGCCCGAGGCGTTGTGGCCGCGGCCCGCGCGCAGGCGAACAGCGCCCGCCGCCAGGCGAACGCCGCCCGGGCGACCTACCGGAAGACCGTCGGCCGGTTCGAGCGAGCGCAGGAGCAGGTGGCCGGCGCCCGGGCCCGGGTCGACGAGATCGCATCGGCCAGCTACATGGGCGGCAACATCGCGGTGGTCAACGTGCTGGTGGCGGCCCAGCCGAGGGACATCATCGAGCGGATGAGCATGGTCGACCAGGTCATGCAGGAGCAGCAGGAGAGCGTCGACCAGATGGTCGCGGCGCGGCGAGCGGTGCGTACCCAGCAGGACCGCGCCGGGCTCACCAAGCGCGCCGCCGAGGACGCCGAGCGCGACGCCGTCACCAAGTGGAACGCCGCACGCCTGGCGGAGAACGCGGCACGGGACGCGCAACTGGCCGTCATCAACCTGGCCAACAGCCGAAGCCTCGCCCTGCGGGCCGCCAACTCTCAGCGTGCCATCGTGCTCGCGAAGTACCGCGCCGCCCAGGCGGAGGAGCAGCGCGTCGTCGCCGCGCTGCAGACGTGGGAAGTCCGCAACGGTGAGGGCGGCGGCGGCACTTACCGCGGCGGGCAGCTGCTGATGCCGGTGCACGGCTGGAAGTCCAGCGACTTCGGCACGCGCTACGACCCGTACTACCGGGTCTGGCAGCTGCACGCCGGGGTCGACATCGCCGCGGGTGGCGGCAGCCCCATCCACGCCGCGGCCGACGGGCGGGTGATCCGCGCCGGCTGGAGCGGCGGCTACGGCCAGTACACCTGCATCAGCCACGGCAACCGCTTCTCGACCTGCTACGGGCACCAATCCCAGATCGAGGTGTACGTGGGCGAGCGCGTCCGCCGCGGCGAGGTGATCGGCCGCGTCGGCACCACCGGGGCGTCGACCGGCAACCACCTGCACTTCGAGACCCGGATCAACGGCGTACCGAAGAATCCGTTGAAATATCTGCCTTCCTGCCTTTGTTAGTCTTGCCGTCATGCCGCGCGAACAAGGTCGCAAGGTCGTGGCCTCGAACCGCAAGGCGAGGCACGACTACGCCATCCTGGACACCTACGAGGCCGGCATGGCGTTGACCGGCACCGAGGTCAAGTCGCTGCGCGCCGGGCGGGCGTCACTCACCGACGCGTTCGGTCACGAGAACGGCGGCGAGATCTTCCTGCACGGCATGCACATCCCGGAGTACACGCAGGGCACGTGGACCAACCACGAGCCGCGCCGGGTGCGCAAGCTGCTGCTCCGGCGCGAGGAGATCCACAAGCTGATGGGCAGCCTGCGCGACGACGGCGTGACGCTGGTGCCGCTGTCGGTCTACTTCAACAACGGGTACGCCAAGGTCGAGCTGGGGCTGGCGCGCGGTAAGAAGAGCTACGACAAGCGGCAGGACCTGGCGAAGCGGGACGCCCAGAAGGAGATCACCAAGGCGCTGGGCCGCCGCTCCAAGGGCATGGTGTGATCCAGGAATGAAGATCGGCACCTGAGGCGTTAAGATGAGAGGTCCGCGCTCGAGGTGGGTGCGGGTTACTAGGGGGTGACTGGTTTCGACTTCGTCCGTGGAGACAGGGGAAGCGAGCCGAGGAAGCCAACGTCGTCTCGTGAATCGGTCGTTGGAAAACAATAAGCGCCAAGCAGGATAGCGCTGACTCTTACGCTCTCGCCGCCTGAGGCAAGTAGCGGAGTCTGGTGGTCTGGGAGTACCTCCGGCCCAGTAACCGCCATCAGCTAGGAGGTTGGCTGATCGGGCCCGGTCGCGGGGTCCGTGAGGCGAGATTAATCAGCGACTGGGCCCGTCACACCAGCTTGCTCACGTGATTGGTGGGGCCGAGTAGAGGCATAGTGAGCTGCGCTCGGAGAAGCCCTGACAAAACAACGAAGGACCCGGGTTCGATTACCGGCACCTCCACTGTGTTGATTCCGGGGGCGACCCCCGGAGGCCCCACGTTACGATGGTTGCTCCTTGCCGG
>NZ_JBFAZH010000111.1:0-11802 GCF_040681735.1 Actinoplanes sp. NPDC051633
GGGACGGTCCGGCGTGCGGACCTGGCTGCTCGGCATCGCGCGGCGGACCTGCGCCGATCACCTGCGCTCGGTGGTGCGCCGGCGGCGGCTGTCGCTGCGCCTGGAGGCGCAGGCCTGGACCGCGACGCCCGAGCCTGAGCCGGGCCAGCGGCTGGGCGCGGCCGATCTGCTGGGGCGGCTGGGTGAGGAGCGGCGTACGGCGTTCGTGCTGACCCAGGTGCTCGGGTTGTCGTATGCGGAGGCGGCCGAGATCGAGGACGTTCCGGTGGGGACGATCCGGTCCCGCGTGGCCCGCGCCCGCGACGAGCTGGCCGAGGCAGTTTCCAAGGCACAGGCGAGCTGACCGGGCGCGTCCAGTCGTCGTTCAGCCGATCCGCAGCGAACCCCCAGCAGATTGCGGGAACCTCGGGTCGGTGGACCGCGACTAAAGGGGCGTGACGGTGGAGACGGCCTGGTCCTGGATCTCGACGGCGGCGCGCCTGGGGCTCGCCGCGGTGTGGATCATCGCCGGCGGGCTCAAGGTGACCGATCTGGCCGCCTCGGGCCGCGCCGTGAACGCGTACCAGTTGATGCCCTACTCGGCGGCTCAGGTCGTCGGCGCGATCCAGCCGTTCCTGGAGATCGCGCTCGGCCTCCTGCTGCTGATCGGCCTGGCCGTGCGGCTCAGCGCGGGCATCTCGGCGGTGCTGCTGGTCATCTTCATGGCCGGGATCGTGTCGGCCTGGGCGCGTGGCCTGCAGATCGACTGCGGTTGCTTCAGCAAGGGCGGTGCGCTGGGCGCCGGGCAGACACCGGAGTACGGGTGGGAGCTGGCGCGCGACGCCGGCTTCCTGGTGCTGGCGGGGGTTCTGCTGTGGCGTCCGCGCACCCGGATCTCGATGGACGGGCTTCTGATGGGAGTTGCGCGATGAGCAAAGGCACCAAGGAGCGCGCCGCCGCCAAGCGGATCGTCGAGCAGCAGAAGGCGCAGGCGAGACGCCGGTCCATCACGCTGTGGACCTCCGTGGCCGTGGTCGCGGTGCTGGTCCTCGCCGGCCTGATCGGCTACGGCTTCTACGCCAGCCACCGGGACGACACGGCCGGAGCGGTGACCCCGGCGAGCGCGGTGGACGACGGCACGGCGTTCGCGGCGGGCGACGGCCCGGTGACGGTCGACGTGTACGAGGACTTCATGTGCCCGATCTGCAACGAGTTCGAGAAGTCGTCGGGCGCCACGCTAACCCAGCTGATCGCGGACAAGAAGGTGACCGTCCGCTACCACCCGATCGCGATCCTGGACGACAAGTCGAACGGCACGCGTTACTCGACGCGGGCGGCCGGCGCGGCGGCCGCGGCGGCGGCCGAGGGCAAGTTCACCGAGTATCACAAGGTGCTCTTCGACAACCAGCCGAGCGAGGGCAGCAACGGGCTGGACAACGCGAAGCTGGTCGAGCTGGGCAAGACCGTCGGGCTGGCCGGCGGCACGTTCACCGATGCGGTGAACAGCGGAAGATATGACTCGTGGGTGACCAAGGTGACCGAGACGGCCTCCGCCAAGGGTGTGACCGGGACGCCGACCGTGCTGGTCAACGGCAAGCGGCTGACCAACCCGACGCCGGCCGAGCTCACCGAAGCCGTCGGGTGAGGCGTGCCCTCCTGATTCTGGCGGTCGCGGCGGGTGCGTTGGTGCCAGCCGCTCCCGCGTCCGCCCACGGTGGTGACACCCCCGCTTCAACGTCGTTCCGCACGCGGGTCGGCGGCGTCACGCCCGCGACGCCGGGGCTGTCCGTCGCCGCGATCGAGGCCGGCGCACGGCTCGAGCTGACCAACGACACCGGGCGGACGGTCGAGGTGCTCGGGTATTCGGAGGAGCCCTATCTCGAGGTGCGGCCGGACGGCACGTACGAGAACGTGCGGTCGCCGGCCGCGTACCTCAACCGCACCCTGGCCGGGGACACCCCGGTGCCGGCGGATGCCGACGCGACCGCGCCACCGCAGTGGCGGCGGGTCTCGGGCGACCGGACCGTGCGCTGGCACGATCAGCGCACGCACTGGATGGGTGACGGCCTGCCGCCGGCCGCTGCGGCCGATCCCGGCGGCACGCACCGGATCCGTGACTGGGTGGTACCGCTGCGGCAGGAGGCGACCACCTTGGAGGTACGCGGGACGCTCGACTACCTGCCCCCGCCGCGGGCCTGGCTGTGGTGGGCCGGCGTGCTGCTGACCGGTCTGCTGGCGTTCCGCTTCCCCTGGCTGGGCGGCGTCGCGGGCGTGGCCCTCATCGCCACGGGCGTGCTGCAGACCATCGAGTCGGCGGCGCCGGTGGTCATGTTCGCCGCGGGCCTGTTCGGCATCGTCACCGTCGCCGTCCGGCAGTCGCCCTTCGTCGTCACGCTCGGCGGCATCGTGCTGGCGATCTTCGGCGGCCTGGTCGACGTGAGCGTCTTCGGCGCGGCGGTGGTGCCGGTGGCCGGGCCGTACTGGATCGCCCGCGCCGCCGTGATGCTCGCCATCGGGGCCGGTCTGGGCATGGCCGCCGCCGGAACGGTGCGGCTCAGAAAAGTGGATAGGGTCGTCGCATGACCGCATCCCGCCTGGCGGCAGGCGACGCCGCGCCCGACTTCACGCTGCCGACCGACAACGGCGACAGCCTCTCGCTCAAGGATCTCCGGGGACACAAGGTGGTGCTGTACGCGTACCCCGCCGCGATGACGCCCGGCTGCACCACCCAGGCCTGTGACTTCCGCGACTCGCTGGGGTCGCTGCAGGCCGCCGGGTACGAGGTGGTCGGCATCTCCCCCGACGCCCCGGCCAAGCTGGCGAAATTCCGCGAGCGCGACGCCATCACGTTCCCGCTGGTCAGCGACCAGGACAAGAGCGTGCTGACGGCGTACGGCGCGTTCGGCGAGAAGCAGATGTACGGCAAGACGGTCACCGGCGTGATCCGCTCCACCTTCGTGATCGACGAGGACGGCAAGATCGACAAGGCGCTCTACAACGTCAAGGCGACCGGTCATGTCGCCAAGCTGAGGCGTGATCTCGGAATCGACTGAAGTTCTCCGGGCGGCGTGCCGATAAGTGGGTAAGCCCCGCCACGACCGCCCGGAGAGCATTCATGCCGAGTCCGCTACGCAACCTGCCCGTCGCGCAGAAGCTGTTCGTCAGCTTCGGTGTCCTGTGCGCCCTGATGGTGGCCATCGGCGTCACCGGGCTCGCCGAGGTCGAGCGCGCGGACCAGCGGCTCGAGCACGTCTACCGCACCAACCTGCGGGCCACCGGGCTGATCGGCGAGGTCCGGGCCGACGTGCAGCAGGCCCGTGCGCTCACCGCCACGCTGATCCTGCACTCCCCCGCCGCCGACGTGGGCAACATCGAGCAGTCCGTGCGCCAGCTCGACGCGGCGATCGACGCCGCGTGGCGTGACTACGTCGCGGACGGCTCAGCGGCCGGTAACAGCACAGCTCGGAGGTCGTTCGTCGCCGCGCTGACCGGGTTCCGCGAGACGCGTGACACGGCGCTGGTCCCGGCCGCCCGGGCCGGCGATCTGGACCGCTACCTGGCCGCGCAGAACGGGCAGGTCGATCCGTACGCGGAGGCGATGACCGGCGCGCTGAACAACCTGGCCCGTGCCGAGGACACCGCCGCCGAGCAGCAGATGGCCGCCGCGCGAGCCACCGCGGGCCGCGCGCGCATCACCGTGGGCGTGCTGATCGGCGGCGCGCTGCTGATCGCGGTCGTGCTCGCGCTGATGGTCGGCCGGGCGCTCACCCGGCCGCTGCGGCGCACCGTCGAGGTGCTGGAGGGCCTGGCCGACGGCCGCCTCGACCAGCGGCTGGAGGTGGCCGGCCGGGACGAGGTGGGCCGCATGGCGGGCGCGTTGAACGCCGCGCTCGACCGGCTCACCGGCATGCTCCGCGGCATCAGCGACAACGTCGACACGCTCTCCTCCTCGTCCGCCGAGCTGACCGGCGTGGCCGGGCGGATGAGCTCGTCGGCGGCCCGGTCGGCCGCGCGGGCCGGCGCCGTCTCCGAGGCGTCGGTGCTGATCAGCCGGAACATCGCGACCGTCGCCGGCGGCGCGGACGAGATCGGCAGCTCGATCGGCGAGATCGCCCGCAGCACGGCGAGCGCGGCCGAGGTGGCCGGCACGGCGGTGCGGATCTCCGGCGAGGCCGGCGACATCCTGCGCAAGCTCGGCGAGTCGTCCGCGGAGATCGTCTCGGTCATCAAGACGATCACGTCGATCGCCGGGCAGACGAACCTGCTGGCGCTGAATGCCACCATCGAGGCGGCCCGGGCCGGGGCGGCCGGCAAGGGCTTCGCGGTGGTCGCCGGCGAGGTCAAGGAGCTTGCCGGGGAGACCGCGCGGGCCACCGAGGACATCCGTGCCCGGGTCGGTGCGATCCAGGCCGACTCGGCCGCGGCGGTCACCGCGATCGCCGAGATCGGCGCGGTGATCGACCAGATCAACGCGACGCAGACCGCGATCGCCGCGGCGGTGGAGGAGCAGACCGCGACCACCGGCGAGATGGGCCGCAACGTCGGCCACGTCGCCGCCGGGACCGATGAGATCACCGCCAACGTGGCCGAGGTGGCCGAGGCCGCGGAGGAGACCACCGGCGCGGCTTCGCACACCGCCGCGGCGGCCGCCGATCTGGCCGAGGTGGCCGGCCGGTTGCGCACGAGTTTGGCGATGTTCCGCTACTGAGCGCATCGCCGCCGACCCACGGCGGTCGTCCTGCGGCCTGATCCGCGAGGCGGCCGCCGTGGCCTGCTGTTTTCCGGGTCCGGGAAGTGTTTAGACTCGGCAGCGCCGGCGGGAGTGGCGGAATGGCAGACGCGAAGGTCTTAGGAGCCTTTGTCCGTGAGGGCGTGGGGGTTCGAGTCCCCCCTTCCGCACCGAGATGCACGAGAGCCAGAAATACAAAGCAAGGTCCGATGGCCGCCAGACCGCGGCGGCCCGGGCGAGCACGATCGAGGCATGACCACTTACCAGATCCACGCGCTGCCCGGCCCGCTGCTCGACGAGGTCCGCCGGTCCGGACGAGACACCTCGGGCAACCCGGTCGCGCACGTCGAGGCTTCGGGTGGCGAGCCGGTGCGGTGCTGCCTGCGCGACGCGGCCGCCGGTGAGCGGCTGATCCTGTTCGGTTACGAGCCGGTGCTGCCGGCCGCGAGCCCGTACCGCGAGATCGGTGCGGTCTTCGCCCACGCCGAGGCGTGCGACGGCCCGGCGTCCTCCGCCGGCTACCCCGCCGACTGGTACGGCCGCCCGCAGGTGCTGCGCGCCTACGACGAGCGCGGCTGGATCCACCCGTCCACCCGCACCCACGACGGCGCCGACCCGGAGGGCCAGATCAAGGCCATCCTGGACCATCCCGAGGTGGTCGAGATCCACAGCCGCAACATCGCGTACGGCTGCTTCATGTTCGCGGTCACACGCTGACGGACAGGCGGACCGTGACGACGTCGCCCAGCTCGATCTCCTCGGCCCGGCGGATCTTGTCCTTCAGCGGCACGATGTAGCCGCCGTTCTTCGGCCACAGCGAGGTCGTCCAGTCCGTCCCGCCGATCCGGGCCGCGACCGGGATCATCCCCCAGCCGTAGCTGACCTCACCCGATGCGGACTCCAGCGCCGCGCTCTGCTCGTCCGGCACGGTCACGAAGTGGAACGGCGCCGGCCCGCGCCAGTACCACACCTCACCGCTGAACTCGAGCTCCATGCGATCACCCTAGAATGCGCGGGTGCCACGAACCCAGGGTGACGCCCAACCACCCGAAACGTCGGTCTCGACCGATCACTTCACCAACATGTACCTGGCCAAGGACGACCCGTGGGACGTCGCAACCAAGTGGCATGACCAGCGCAAGTACGCGGTGACCATGGCGAGCCTGCGGCGCCCGCGGTACCGCTCGGGTTACGAGCCGGGTTGCTCGATCGGCCTGCTGACGATCATGCTCGCCACCCGCTGCGACCAGCTCCTGGCCGTCGACAGCGTCCACTCCGCCGTGGCGCAGACCCAGGAGCAGATCAAGGACCTCCCCGGGGTACGCGCTGAGCCGGCGACGCTGCCCGCCGATCTGCCGGACGCCACGTTCGACCTGATCGTCGTGGGCGACCTGCTCTACTACCTGAGCGCCGCCGACCTGGAGGCGACCCTCAACGGGCTGGTATCCCGGCTGGAGACCGACGGCGACCTGGTCGCGGTGCACTTCCGCGACCGTGAGAACAGCGGCAACTACGACGGCTTCAACGTCCACCTGGCGCTGGCCGCCCGCCCCGAGCTGGTCCGGCTGGTGCACCACGAGGACGAGTGGTTCGTCCTGGACATCTTCCGCCGCGCCGCCTAGATCGAGTGTGGGCTCGACTGTGGATGGACGACGCGGATCTCGCTAGGACAGGGACGCGACCGTGCGGCGGACGTCGCGCCAGGCGATCAGCGCCGTGCGCCATCGCGGTGAGACGACCGGCTCGCCGCGGCGGCGGGCGCGCAGCTGGGCGCGCAGCCACTCCGGAGCGGCGGACTCCTCGATCGCCGCGGACTTGGTGAGCAGCGACCCGTGCGCGAGCGTGTGCCGTCCGCGGGCCATCGACGTGAGGCTCAGGTCGGCCATGGCCGGGTCGCGCCACAGCCGCGGCCGGCGGGCCGCCCAGCTCCAGTAGTCGGCCAGCTCGGCCCGGGCGGCCGCGCGCAGGTCGTCGTCGGACATCGGCGGGAAGAGCTCGAGCGGCGGGCGGCCGAAGACCGCGTACCCGTGCCGCACCAGCTCGGCACGCGTCACGCCGGAGAGGATGCGCTGCACGAACAGCCCGTGTGTCCACGTCGGATGCTTGACCTCGACGTCGAGGCGGGTGCGCTCGTCGACGTAGACGCAGCCCAGCTTGAGCCCCTCGTCAAACGTGCCGTGGATCTCCGCGACCGCCGCCGGGTCGACCGGGCCGGTGACGATCGCGACCAGATCGAGGTCGCTGACGCCGGGGATGTGGTCGCCGGTCGCCAGTGAACCGGCGACGAGCAGATCGCTGACCGGGCCGAGCGACCGCAGCCGTCTTCCGAACTCCTCGACTGTCAGCGTCGTCACTCGGCCATTCTCCCGGACGCGCCGGTGGCGATGATGGTGGCATGTCGTTGTCGTTCGAGCTGGATCCGCCGTTGACCGACGACCTGCGGGAGCGGGTGCTGAAGCTCTGGGTGGACGTGACCAACACCGGTGGGGCGGTCGGGTTCGTGCCGCCGGTGACCGCCGCGGACGTGCGGCCGACCGCCGAGCGCTCACTCGACGCCGTGCAGGCCGGCACCGATCGCCTGCTGGCCGGATTCGACGACGGGGAGCTGGTCGCGCTGCTCTTCGTGGCCGACAACGGGCATTTCCTCAAGCAGCACTGGCGGACTCTCAAACGGGTGATGGTCACCCCTGGGAGCCAGGGCCGCGGGTACGGGTCGGCGCTGATGCTCCAGGCGGAGGCGGTGGCCCGGAAGATGGACCTCGACGCTCTTCAGGTCACCGTACGCAGCGGGAGTGGGACCGAGGACTTCTACGCCCGGTTCGGCTATCGCGAGGTGGGCCGGGTGCCGTCCGCGTTGCGGGTCGGGCCGGGCGACGACCGCGACGAGATAGTCATGTGGCGGGAGCTTCGCTGACCCTATATTCGAGGGGTGCTGTCGGAGGACCAGTGGAAGTCGCGCCACAGCGACCTGCGCGCCCGGGCGGAGGCGCTGGACGAGCGGGAACGCCTGCTCGACGAGTGGCAGGAGCGGCTCGGCACGCTCGATGCGGCCCTCGCCGGGCGCGCCGCGCGGCTGGCCGAGATCGAGCGGGAGCTGATCGGCCGCGAGACCAAGGCTGAGGAGCGCGACCACGAGGCTGACCAGCGGGACCGGGCGGCGGACCAGCGGGATGCCCGGGCCGACGCGCGGGAGCGGGCCGCCACCGCGCGGGAGCGTGAGCTGGACGCCCGGGAGGCCGGCGACCTCTCCGCGCGGGTCGATCCGTCCGAGCGCATCGGTGAGGCGCTGGCGCGCGAGATCTCCCGAGTGGACCGCAGCGACGCGTTCCTGGAGCGGTCACGCGCGGCGGTGCGGCGGGCGCAGGAGCGGCTGGAGGCCCTGCGCGGGTCCCAGCAGGCGCAGGACGGTCAGCCCCACACCTGATCCGGCGGCGAGGCCGTCAGGTCCCGCAGGACTTGGCGGTGAGCGCGGGCGCAGCCGGCGGAGCAATCGGCGGCGGCGCGGCACTGGTGGCGGTCACCGACTCCAGCACCGGCGCGGGTTTCGAGACCGACGGCGACGGCGCCGGCGACTTCTTCGCGGCCGGCTTCTTCTTGGCGATCGGCTTCTTCTTCGGGGCCGCCTGGCTGGTCGTGACGCCGCCGGCCTTCTGGGTCACGCCGGGCTTCATCTTGATGCCGGACAGCGTGCTCGTCTTCCCGTACACATCGGTGATCTTGATGGTGAACGGACCGGACCCCGCGCCGCCGTCGATGATCCAGTAGTTGTAGTCGGCGCGCTGGGCGGATCTGAAGGCGCCGCCGCGGTTGGACACCTTGACCGTGGTCAGCGGGTTGGCGTGGTTGTCGATCAGGGCGGCGAACCAGTACTGCGACGCGCCCTCCTTGATCAGCACCGACATCGGGCCCGGCACTCGCGGTGACCGCACCTTCTTGAACGTGATCGGCACCCGCCCGTCGACCTCGTTCGCGATCTTCTTGAACGCGGTGCGGCTCAGGTCGAGGTGGTTGTCGGCGCACTCCGGACACGAGTCGATCACCTTGACCCGCACCTTCCCCTTCGGACCGGTGACGTCGTAGTAGCTCCCGCACGGCGCGGCGTCGTCGTAGACGCCATGGCCCAGAGCGACGAACAGGTCGTCGGCGGGTGGCTTCGGGAACGAGCAGTGGCCGGTGCCCTTCAGGTCGAAGAACGTGGCCTTGGCGGCGGCCGCGGCGCATGCCGGGTCACCTTGGCGAAGGAGGATCGCGACACCCAGGACGGCGGCCAGGATCACGGCGCCGCCGGTAGTGAGCCATCGGGCGGAGAACAGGCGGTGTGCGGTCACGCCGACCGATCCTTCGGGGCGCGTACGCCGGGAGCAATGAACTTAAGACGGACCTAAGACGCGGGAGTGACCCGATCACCCACCCGGATGGTTCCGGTGGCGTCCGGGATGAGGTTCATGCCGAAGATCAGCCCGTCCGGCAGGTTCCGGTACTTGCCCAGGATGCGCAGTGGCTGGCGGCCCTTGACGCCGGTCTCCTGGTCGATGGTGGTGACCAGGCAGCGGGCGCACGGCTTGGCGGCGCGGAACGACACGCCGCCGAGGTGCACGACGTGTCCGCGCCAGTCGTCCTCGGCCCACGGCTCGGCATCGCGAACCACCACATTGGGCCGGAACCGGGTCATCGGCACCGGTTCCTCGCCCTCCTGGACCAGCCAGTCGTTCAGCGTCGAGAGCGACGCCTCGGTCGTGACCAGCAGCGGGTAACCGTCGGCCATGCTCACCCGGTCACCCTCCTGCGAGTTGTTGACCACCGGGCGCCCGGCCGGGTCCTCCTGCCAGAGCAGCCGCGCGGGCCGGCCGAGGAAGGTGGCGAACCAGCCGTCGTCCGCGGCGATCCTGGCCGGCGCGGGTGGCTTGTTGGAGAAGACGCGGACGAACTCCTTCGGCCCGTCGACCGGCTCGGCCACGTGCAGATCGGGCATGGTGGCGGTCCGGACGACCAGACCGCCCTCGACGGGCGTCACATCGAGCTGGCTGAGCAGCGGAGTCTCACGCTGGGTGATGCCGACCCCGGCGGCGTCGACGACGATCCAGCGGCGATCACCGGCGAGACCTTGGCGTTCGACGAGGGCTTCGTCGTGGTCGTTGCGGTGCGACCCCTTGATCGGGTACGTGTGCAGCGAGGAGATCCGCATCAGCCCAGCCTCTCATGCCCTCGGCGGGCCGGTGGTTCCCCGCACCACCAGGTGGGGCGGCACGACGACGGCCCGCTGCGCGACCGGTGCACCGTCGATGCGGTCGATCGCCCGCTGCACAGCCAGCCTGCTCATGACCGCGGTGTCCTGGGCGATCGTGGTCAGGTCGACGTGGGCCAGGCGGGCGAGGTGACTGTCGTCGTAGCCGACCACGCTGACGTCCCCAGGCACCTTGTCACCCCGGCGGGCCAGCACGTCCAGCACGCCCGTCGCGCACCGGTCGTTGAAGACGGTCACGGCGGTCGTGTCGCCACCGATCTCGCGGGCGGCGATCGCGCCGTCCTCCTCGGTGAGGCCGCCCGGGATGATCCGGATGTGCCGGCCGATGCCCTGGGCGTTCATCGCCGCGCGATAGCCACGGCGTCGTTCCGCGGCGCCCGGCGCCCGGCCGCCGTCGATGTGCACGATCCGCCGATGACCGAGGACGGCGAGGTGGTCGACGGCCTGGTGCAGGCCCTCGGCGTCCGCCGTCCGGATCACGTCCACGCTCTCGTCCCGGACGCCCCGGGCCAGGACGACCACCGGCAGGCGGGCGGCCAGCCGGGCCAGGCCCGCGGCCGGCGTCTGCGGGCCGAGCATGATCAGCGCCTCACAGCGGTCCTGCAGGAGACCGGCCGTCGCCTCGGCTTCGTCACGGCCGGGGGTCACGGCGCTGAGCGCCAGCTCGTAGCCGGTCTCGCGGGCGGCCGAGTAGAGGGCGGTGACCAGGTCGGCGTGGAAGGCGTGCTGGATGCCGAACACCACCCCCAGCAGGCGGCTGCGCCCGCTGCGCAGCAGCCGTGCCCGGCTGTCCGGGTGATAGCCGAGCGCGCCGGCCGCGTCGAGCACTCGCCTGCGGGTCTCGGCACTCGCGCCGGGCTCGCCCCGCATCACCAGGGACACCAGCGATTTCGACACACCGGCGTGGGCCGCGACATCGGCGAGGGTCGGCCTGTTCTCCATCGCACCACGATAACTGGAACGTTCCATTGACTCCGCCCGCCGCATGCCGCACGCTCTTCTTATGGAACGTTCCAGGGAACTCGGGATCGCGTTGATCGGCTCGGGCCGGATGGGCTCCTTCCACGGCGGGACGGTGAGCCGCCGCCTGCCGGACGCGAGGCTGGTCGCGGTCGCCGACCCCGCGCCGGGTGCGGCCGACACGCTCGCCACCGCCCTGGGGGCCGACCGCGCCTACACGGACGCGGCACAGGCGTGGGCCGACCCGGAGATCGACGCCGTGGTCATCGCCGCCCCTGCACGGTTCCACTCCGGCCTGGTCGTCGCGGCTGCCGAGGCCGGCAAGGCCGTGTTCTGCGAGAAGCCGATGGCACTCACTCTCGCCGACGCCGATCGCGCCATCGACGCCGCTCGCGCGGCCGGCGTGGTCCTGCAGGTCGGGTTCAACCGCCGGTTCGCGCCGGACTGGCAGGCGGCCCGTGCGCTACTGGACAGCGGGCGGATCGGCCCGCCGCGGCTGCTGCGGTCGGTGACCCGCGACCCGGGCGGCTTCGACCCGTCGCGCGTGGCGGCCGGCACCATCTTCAACGAGACGCTGATCCACGACTTCGACACGCTGCGCTTCCTCAACCCGGGCGCCGAGGCCGTCGAGGTGCACGCGATCGCCGACGCGCTGGTCGAGCCGGCTTGGCGCGACCGGGGCCTCCTCGACACGGCGCTGGTCACGGTGCGGTTCGACAACGGCGCGATCGGAACGGCCGAGGCGTGCTTCGAGGCCGCGTACGGATACGACGTGCGCGGCGAGGTGTTCGGTCCCGGCGGGATGGCGACGATGGGCGACGGCCGGCGCACCACCATGTCCTTCTCCGACGCCGGTGGTCGCAGCACCGAGACGGTGCGGGGCGATCAG
>NZ_JBFAZH010000112.1:0-11777 GCF_040681735.1 Actinoplanes sp. NPDC051633
ATGCAGCCGGGACCTCCACAGGGCCGTGCTGCTTCCGGCCGCTGAGCCTTCGGCAAGGGCGGAGAACCCGGGCCCCTCCGGGGCCGTGCCGCTACCGGCCGCTGAGCCTCCGGCAAGGGCGGAGAACCCGGGCCCCTCCGGGGCGCGTCAACTTGTTTCGATTCGCCCGGATCGGGAATGCAGGCCCGGAGCCGTGGACGGAGGAGCAAGCCGAGGCCGTCGCCGCCTATGCGGACCTCATCGCGGGCCTGCTCCGGCTCGCCACACCCTCCGGCGACGGCCTCGCCGGGCCGGCGAGACCCCCGAACGGCGAGTGAGGAGAGGTCCATGGCGAACATCGACTCCAAGGCGCTGGCCGACAGTCTCGGGCATCTGCGAGGCACCGCCGGCCACGACATCGTCGCCGCCGTCGACCAGGCGGTGCACGCTTGCGCGGCGCTGTTCCGGGTCAACGGCAGCGGCCTGATGATCGCCGACGAGCAGAACGACCTGCACTACATCGCCGCCAGCGACGGGCCCAGCCATTTCATGGAGGAGGTGCAGAGCGAGTCCGGTGAGGGCCCGTGCGTCGATGCGTTCGTCACCAACGACATCGTGGCGACCGACGACCTCCGTTCCGACGGCCGATGGCCCGCGATCACAGACTCGCTGACCCGGCACAACGTCGTCGCCATGCTGGGCTGCCCGCTGCGTCTGCGCGGTGTGCCGGTCGGCACCATCGACGTCTACATCGACCATCCGCACAGCTGGGACGAGTCGGAACGGGCGGCCCTGGCGAGCTACAGCGACGTCATCGAGGCCACGCTGAGCGCGTCCATGGCCGCGCAGAGCGCCGGCGAGGTGGCCGGTCAACTGCAGTACGCCCTCGACTACCGGGTGGTCATCGAACGCGCCGTCGGTTTTCTGATGGCGCAACGCCGGCTCGACTCGGTGGCCGCCTTCACCGTGTTGCGCCGCAGCGCCCGCGACCAGCGCCGCAAGATCGGGGATGTGGCGCAGGAACTACTCGACACCGGGAGGCTCGCCGACAGGACGAGCCGGTAGGCAGACGTCAGCAGGAGAGACATGGCATCGTCTCCGCGCCCCACGGGCTCCGATCCGCCGGCGAACGGCGCCCTGGCCACCGCCTTGACCGCCCTGGCGGCCACTCCGGAACACCTGCCCGGCGTTCATGGGCAGCTGGTGACCATCGCGAGGCTGACCGCGGATCGAGTGGCCGCCGCGCGGTACGCGTCGATCACCGCCCTTCGCGGCAGCACGTATATCACGGTGGCGGTCAGCGACGATCTGATCCGGGCTGTCGACGAGGCGCAGTACGCCGACAACGCCGGCCCGTGCCTCGAGTCCCTCGCCGAAGGGCGGCCGGTGGGCGTGCCCGATGTCGATCTCACCGTGCAATGGCCCGGCTTCCACCAGCAGGCGCCACGGATGGGCCTGCACGCGTCGGTGTCCGTGCCGCTGCACGCCGGACGTGGCGACGCCATCGCTGTCCTCAACGTCTACAGTCACGACCGGGTGGCGATGGCACCGCTGATCGCGGGGATCTGTTCGGTGCACGGGCATCCGGCCGGGGAAATCATCGACGAGATCCATCTGTCCGGGCTGGACGCCGGCGGCCAGGAACTGGTGGCCGGCTATGCAGCGGCCCTGAGCATCCGGGCCGACGTGCGGCTCGCGGTCGAGCTCATCAGGAACGGCTACCGCTGCAGCGCGGACGACGCGTACCTGAGCCTGTGCATCCGCGCGGCGCAAGCCGGCACCAACCTCGCCGAAGCCGCTTCGGCGCTCATCAGCCGCGGACTCTGACCCACGTCGATCGCGCTACCTCATACTCGGCCGGGCACACCCGCGCCAGCAGAATGCCCTCGCGCAGGCCCCACGGGCAGACCCGCGTCTCGTCGATGTCCAGGGCGCGCATCAGCTCGTAGGCGACGATCGCCCCGGCCAGCACCTGGCGCGCCCGGTGCGTCGACACCCCGGGCATGCGTGCCCGGCGTGCCGCGGGCATCGCGGCGAGCCGATCGATCCACGGCCGCAATGCCCGTCGCCGCAGCCGCTGGTCGACGAACGGCCCGCGCCGCAGCGGGGGCGCGCCGGTTAGCCTGGCCAGCTGCCGCAGGGTCACGGAGGTGGCCACCGTCGTGCGGGCGTCGTACCCGCCGGACCGGGCGGCGATCTGGCGGACCTCCGCGCGGACGTGCCGGCGCAGGTTGCGCACCGCGGCGGGCCGGGGCGGGTCGGCGTCGCCGAGGAACTCCCGGGTCAACCTGCCCGCGCCGAGCGGGACCGACAGCGCCGCGTCGGGCAGTTGGTCCGTGCCCGACGCCACCTCGAGGGTGCCGCCGCCGATGTCGAGCATCAGCAGCGGCCCGGTCCGGCCCAGCCAGCGACGGACCGCCAGGAAGGTCAGCCGCGCCTCGTCGACTCCGGACAACAGACGCAGCCGGATCCCGGTCTCCGATTCCACCGCATCGAGCACCTGACCTCGGTTGGGCGCGTCCCGGACGGCCGCGGTCGCGTACGCGAAGACGTCGTCCACGTCCGCCCGGCCGAGCTCGTCCGCGGCCGCGGCGACGGCCTCGACGAGCCGGTGCCGCCCCTTGGCGGTGATCGTCCCGTCCGGCTTGAGCGTTTCGGCCAGCATGGTTCGCCGTTTCCAGGCGCGCGCCGCGAGCACCCCGCTGCCCGGGTCGGTCACCACCAGGTTCGCGGCGCACGACCCCACATCGAGAACTGCTGCTCGCACGGTTTCAGCGGCCTTTCGTGGACGGGAGGTGATCGTCGGACACGGCACGTCGCATTCCCCGCGTACCCCGGAAGTAACGCCGGCTCCAGCCGGTTGACCAGATTCTGCCCTTTGAGCAATAGTTAGGTACGTGCCTAACTATCATGACGAAGTCGACGCCGTGCTCCGCGCTCTCGCGGATCCGACGCGCCGGGCCGTCGTGGAACGGTTGGCCAAATCCCCAGCCGTCGTGTCCGAGCTCGCGGCGCCGTTCTCGATGGCGTTGCCGTCTCTCATGCAGCACCTGCGCATCCTCGAGAACGCGGGACTGGTCACGTCGCAGAAGCACGGACGCGTCCGCACCGTGAGCCTGCGACCGGGCGCCCTCGACGTCCTGCACCTGTGGCTCGACGATCAGCGCACCCCCGCAGAACGCCAAGCCGACCGGCTGGGCATCCACCTGATCCGCACCAAAGGCGAAGGAAACTTGACATGACCCGCGTTCGCATCGACCTGTTCGTCTCGCTGGACGGCTACACGTCGGCCGGCCAGAGCCCGACAAATCCGATGGGTGACGATTGGGGACGCCTCACCGCGGCCCACGCCGCGACCCGCACGTTCCACGAGCGCGTGTTCGGCGACACCAGCGGCACCGGCACGACCGGCATCGACGACTCCTACGCCGCCGGGCACTTCGAGGGCGTCGGCGCCGAGATCATGGGCGCGGCCATGTTCGGCCTGCATACGTTCCCCGGCGATCCTGACTGGAAGGGCTGGTGGGGCGACCAGCCGCCGTTCGGCACCCCGGTCTACGTCCTCACCCACACCGCACCGCGTCCGTCGATCCCGATGCAGGGCGGCACGACGTTCCACTTCCGCAGCACCGCAATCGAGGACGTGCTCGCCGAGGCGACCGCGGCCGCCGGCGGCCTGGACGTTCGCGTGGGCGGCGGGGTCAGCACCGCGCGCGACTTCCTGCGCGCCGGCCTGGTCGACGACTTGCACGTCATGATCGCCCCGATCGTGCTCGACCGGGGTACCCGGCTTTGGGACGGCCTGCGCGGCCTCGACCTCACCCACAAGGTGACCACGGAAGTGGCCGAGAGCGGCACGACCCACGTCACCTTCACGCGATAGGACCCACGAATGACGATCGAACGCCGACTCGCCCGCGCCGGGTTCACGCTGGCCCGCGACTACCCTGTTCCTCTCGAACGCGTCTGGGACGCATTCGCCGAGGAAGACCAGAAGCTGGCCTGGTGGGGTGCCGGCGACGCCATCGAGCCCGGCGAGTGGGCATTCGACTTCCGCGTCGGCGGACGCGACGTCGCCGAAGGAAAATTCCACGAAGGTCCGGTCTCGCGGTACGAGGCCACGTACACCGACATCGTCGAGCACGTCCGCATCGTCACGACGTACGACATGTGGCTCGACGGGATCCACATGTCGACGTCGGTGGCGTCGCTCGAGTTCGAGCCGATCGACAAGGTCACCCGGTTCACGCACATCGAGCACGGCGTCTTCTTCGACCAGTTCTGGGCCGACGGGCCGAACCGCGAGGGAGGCACCCGGGGCCTGCTCGAGTCTCTGGGCAACTACCTCGCGTGACGCACCACGGGCCCGTGAGGAGCACCCTGCCGGCTTCGGCGGCCGGGCGGGCCTGATTCCCGACGCAAGGGGACCCGTCTCCCCCGCGCGAGGGAGGATCGGCGGCGATCGGCGCGGCAGGCTTCGATGCGCGAAGCACGAAGCACAGCGGGGTGCCGCCGTATGACAGACCACATTGCCGACCAACTGCTTGCGGGCCGCCGCCGGCACATCCGAGCCACCGTTGGCCGGTTCCGTCGTGGTCAGCGGCCTGGCCGCCGCCGCCCCCGTCGGACTCGCCAAGCTCACCGGGTCGGTGGCCGGAGCCGCATCGGGAGGCGTGGCAGCGGCGGTGGTGACGTCGGTGATCCTGGCCCTCCTGCTCCGCAGGCGTGGCGGATCCCTGCTGCGGCACCGTCTGGCCGGCCCCGCCCTGCTGCTCGCCGGCGCCGCCGTGGTTAGCGTCAGCTGGGTGTACCCGGCTCCGGTCACATCGACCCCGAGCCGGTTCCCGGTCTGCAGTGGATCGCCCGGCCGGACGGGTCACGACTCGCCATGCACGTGACCCACGCAGCGGCCGGGACCCGGCCGCCGCTCATCGTTGTGCACGGTGGGCCGGGGGTGGCCGACATGGCCCACGACGCACCCGCCTTCGCCACCCTGGCGACCGACCGGGACATCTACGTCTACGACCGGATCGGCGTGGTGCGGGCCTTCCTGACCGGCGCCCGGCTGCCGCCGCCCGTCGTCGACGGCGCCTCCCCACCGCCCACCTACCGGGGCACCCGATAACCCCCGTGCTCACAGCACGCCGACGTTCGGATCTCCGCAATCGGGGTAGACCGCTCAGGGGCGACGGTGAGGAGCGGCGGATGCCGGCAGCTACGGACGACTCGTACTGGATGGAGTCGACATCGGCGACGGCCTACCCGCCGTTGGCCGGCGACGTGGACGTCGACGTGGTGGTGATCGGTGGTGGTATCGCCGGGCTGTGCACCGCCTGGGAGCTGACCGAGGCCGGCCGGCGCGTCGCGGTGGTGGAGGCGGACCGGATCGCCGCGGGCGTCACGGGCTACACCACGGCGAAGCTGTCCGCGTTGCACACCCTGATCTACGCCAAGCTGCGTAGCTCGTTCGGCCCGGACGCGGCACGGATGTACGCCGAGTCTCAGCAGCAGGCGGTGGAGCGGGTCGCCGCCGTGGCTACCCGGCTGGCCATCGACTGCGACCTGGAACGGGTGCCCGCGTTCACGTACGCCGAGTCGCCCGACCACCTCGACCAGCTTCGCGCCGAAGCCGAAGCCGCCGCGGAGGCCGGACTGGCCGCGTCGTTCGTCACCCGGACCGGCCTGCCGTTCCCGGTGGCCGGCGCCGTCCGGGTGGAGAACCAGGCACAGTTCCACCCCCGTAAGTACCTGCTCGCGCTGGCGGCGGACCTGACGCGCCGCGGCGGCCGGATCTTCGAACGGACCCGCGCGACCGGCCTGAACGAGGGTGATGGCTGCACGGTGAGCACCGAGGGCGGGCACACGCTGACCGCCCGGCAGGTGGTGGTCGCCACCCACTACCCCGTCTTCGACCGGGCGCTGCTGTTCGCCCGCCTGGAACCACGCCGGGAGCTCGTGGTCGCCGCCGCGATCTCCGCCGACCGCGACCCGGGCGGCGTCTACATCACGCCCGAGCAGAACACCCGGTCGGTCCGCACCGCGCCGTACGGCGACGGGCAACGTCTGCTCATCGTCACGGGTGAGCACTTCACGCCCGGCGCCGGTGACGTTGCCGAGCGCTGGGAGCGCCTCGCCGCGTGGACCCGTTCGCAATTTCCCGGCACGGACATCGGCTATCGCTGGGCGACCCAGGACAACACCACGACCGATCAGGTGCCGTTCATCGGCCGCTTCCACCCCGGTGCCAGGAACGTGTACGTCGCCACCGGTTTCGGCGGCTGGGGCATGAGCACGGGCGCGCTGGCCGGTCAACTTCTCGCCGCGTGCATCACCGGCTCGGAGCCGGCGTGGGCGGGCCTGTACGACCCGCGCCGGCTCAACCCGGTGCGGGAGGCGGGTTCGATGGTCAAGCTGCAGGCCAAGGTCGCCGGTCATTTCATCGGTGACCGGTTGCGGCCGTCGCGCGTCGACACGGTCGGCGACGTCGAACCGGGCACCGGCGCCGTCGTCCGGGTGGGCGGCCACCAGTGCGCGGTCTACCGGGACGACACCGGCGACGTCCACGCGGTGTCCGCCCGGTGCACCCACCTGGGCTGCATCGTCAACTTCAACCAGGCCGAAACGGCGTGGGAGTGCCCGTGCCACGGCTCCCGCTTCGGCGTCGACGGCTCCGTCATCCAGGGGCCGGCGAACCGGCCGCTGGAACCCCGCGACGTCTCCACCGGACCGGCGGCGTAGGGCTCCCGGCCAGGCGCATTCCCCGTCCGGCAATCGGACATCTCACAGCCCGGTGCCGTGTCAAGCCGTCGTTGAGGGGTAGCCCGTGCCCGTGGACTTACTGATGTCAACCCGCCCCGGCCGGGCGTGCACCGTGGTGACGGTGCAGGGCGAGGTCGACGTGGACACCGTGCCCATGCTCGAGGACGTTCTGCGGGAGGCCGTGGACGCCGGCGCCCGGCACGTCGTGCTGGATCTCGCCGGGGTGACGTTCATGGATTCCAGCGGGCTGAGCCTGCTGGTGATGTGGCTGAAACGGCTGGATGACATCGGCGGCCGCCTGTGCTTGGCGCACGTGCAGAAACCCGTCCGGGACGTGCTGGTGCTCTCGGCTCTGGATACGGTGCTGGATGTGTACGACACGGTGGAGGCCGCCGAGTACCACATGCCGCCGATGGCTGCCTGACAACAGGGTATGCGGCGCGGGATCAACGTTGTGGTGGCTTGTTGTCCAGGCAGCACCGGATGAAGTCCTGGATGACCGGGTCGGTGTCGGCGGCAGCCGGCCAGGCGATCCCCACCCGGCTGGGGCTGACGTCGGCGACCGGACGATAGGTGATGTCGGGCCGCGCGTAGTAGCGGGCGGCGGACTGCGGGGCCAGCGCGACGCCGTGGCCGTTGGCGATCGCGGTCAGCCAGTCGTCCGGCTGGCCGCTGGTGGTCACGGCGCCGATCCGGACCGGGTGCCCGTCCCGCTCGCCGGTGGCCAGCCACCAGTCGCGCCACCAGCCGGTCTCGGCCGGGGCGGCGACGAACGGCTCCTCCCACAGGTCCCGGAAGGTGAGGCGATCACGCTCGGCCAGCCGGTGGGTGACCGGCAGCGCCACCCATCGGGGCTCGCTGAACAACACCTCGGTGCGCAGCTGGTCCTGGCCGGGGAAGGGCAGCCGCAACAGGGCGACATCGACGTCGCCACCGGCGAGCCCGGCAGTGGGATCGGTCCACGCGGCGGCTCGCATATCCACGCGCCAGCCCGGCCGGCAGCGGGCGAAGGCGGCAAGGATCTGCTGGGTGGCTTCGTTCGCCGCGCCGGCCAGGAATCCGACGCGCAGCACCCGGGCGGCGTGACCGGCCGCACTCTTCGCCTCCCGCAAGACCTGGTCGAACTCCGCAAGCACCGCGGGCACCCGGTCGGCGAGCCTCTGCCCTGCCTCGGTGAGGGCCATCCCCGACCGGGAGCGGACGAACAGCCGCACCGCCAGCTGGCTTTCCAGCTGCCTGATCTGCTTGGTCAGCGCCGGCTGGGACACGAACAGCCGCTCCGCCGCGCGGGTGAGGTTGCCTTCTTCGGCCACGACCGCGAAGTAGCGCAGCAGCCGGGTGTTGACGTCCATGCCATCAGGTTATGGAAACGTGTATTGGCCGCGCAGCGGACACCGCCGTGAAGCTGGACCCGACCGGCAGGGATACCACCCCCGAGGGGACGAGACGGTGTTCACCGCGTACGTCATCATCACCGCCGTCGCGATCGTGGCCAACGCCTCGATCGCGGCCGCCGGCATCGCCCGGGCCGGGTTCGTCCGCGCCAACATGGAGGAGGTGGGCGTGCCGAATTCCTGGCTGGCACCACTCGCGATCCTCAAGGGTGCCGGAGCGGCGGGGCTGTTGCTCGGGCTGCTCGGGCTGCGTCACCTCGGAACCGCAGCGGCGATCGGACTCGTCATCTTCTTCGCCGGTGCCCTCGCCACCCACGTGCGTGCCCGCGTCTTCCACAACATCGCGTTCCCCGGCACCTTTTTCGCGCTGGCCGTCGCGGCTGCCGCCCTGGCGATCGCCAACAGCCCGTGAACTCCTGGGTGTAGTCGCCTTGCCGACGGGTATGCGGGCTGTCGTGACGACGCGAGAGAGGCGGCACCGCGGAGACACTGGCCGGTTGGCGGCATGTGTCCGCTGACCTGGCAGGCCGACACGGGCCCGCAGTCCACACACATCTCCGTCCACGGCACGGCGGACGCGTTCTCCATGCGCAAACTGCAGGCGATGCTGAAGCGCCATCTCGCTCGGCGACCGACCTGCTTGATCCTCGACCTGCCAGACATGTCCGCGTCGGACCGGGTCGTCGTGACCAGTTCGTCTCCATCGGCGGAGTGCGGCACTATGGCGTCGGGCACGACGGTCCTGCTGTGCGCTGACCTCTCCACCGATCTCCTCATGCACCACCATCAGCGTGGCCGAGGTGCAGCGCTCACGCGCCGATTCGCCCGTGCCCGCGAAGTCCTCACCGTTGGACTGCTGAGGTCGCCGTCCTTCGTCGAGCAGCTCCTGCCGATCTCGGGCGCGCCGCGACGCACCCGGGACATCGTCACCCAAGCGTGCCTGGCCTGGGGTCTGACACACCTGACCGGTGCGGCGACGATGCTCGCCAGCGAAATGGTCAGCCGGACCATCCGGCAGGCGTCGACCATCATGACTGTCGTGGCACTACTGGATCGAGATGTCCTCTACCTGTGGGTCCGAGCCAGCAGCGCGCCCGCCGTGGAGCCGCCGGATGAGCGGGCCGCCGCCCTCGAAGCCGTTGTCATCGACACGCTGGCCGATCACTGGGGCCACCTGCGGGACGGCCCCGAGGCGGTGACCTGGGCAGCACTACCGATCCACACCGCGGCGCGGTGACGCCTCAGCGGTGGCTGACGACGTTGACCACCTTGCCGTCCGGGTCGCGGACGAAGAAGCGCCGGACGCCCCACTGCTCGTCGGTGATCGGGTGCACGATCTCGGCACCCGTCGCTTGCACCGCTCGGTAGGCGGCGTCGACGTCGTCGACCTCGACGCTGAGGTCCGGGTTCACGGGGGCCGCTGCATCCTCGGTGATGAGGATGACCTGGGCGGTGGGGTTCGACGGCGAGACCAGGTTGACCACCCAGCCCAGGTTCATCTCCTCGCGGAAGCCGAGAAGCTGGTAGAAGCCGCTGCTCGCGACCGGGTCGGCGGTGGTGATATCGGGCACGGCACGGCGAATGGTCATGCCGGATTCTGGCACGGGAGCCGATCGCGAGCCGATCTCCGCCTTCTTCCGGATCCATCCGAGCAGATCCGGCCGACCTGTCGGAAACTAGGGACGTGAACACGGAAGTCACCTCGTGAATCGGCGGGTCGAGCTGCTGCACTCGCCGGCCATCGGTGCCGCCGGGACGGTGATCGCGTACGGGCACTGGGGGCGGCCGGTGCTGGTGTTCCCGGCCGAGGCGGGGCGGGCGCACGATTTCGAGTCCTGGGGCATGGTCGACGCGGTCGCCGATCTGATCGACGCCGGGCGGGTGAAGGTGTACTGCGTGGACAGCTTCGACGCGCAGTCGTGGTCCAACAAGGGTGCCCCGCTGGAGGAGCGGGCGCATCGGCACAACGCGTACGAGTCGTGGCTGACCGACCAGGTGGTGCCGTGGATCCACGGCGACTGCGGCGGGCCGGCCGACCTCCTGACCACCGGGTGCAGCATGGGGGCCTATCACGCGGCCAACTTCACCCTCAAGTACGGCCACCTGGCGTCGCGAGCCCTGTGCCTGTCCGGCAACTACGACCCGAGTCGGTGGCGGGGCTGGGGCGAGCGGGGCGACGCGACGTACTTCAACAATCCGATGGACTACGTCCCGAACATGGACGGCGACCACCTGAACTGGCTGCGCTCAACGGTGTCCCTGACGCTGGTCTGCGGGCAGGGCATGTGGGAGGACACCACGGGCACGTTGGAGAGCACCCGGGCGTTCGCCGCCGTACTGGCCGACAAGGGCATCCCGCACGAGCTGGACGTGTGGGGTCATGACGTGGCGCATGACTGGCCGTGGTGGAAGCGGCAGTTCGTCCACCACCTGCCCCGGTTCTGCTGAGCGCTGCAGAAGGCTCAGGCCAGGTTCCGCAGCAGCAGCGCCTCGGCGAGACAGGCGCGTTCGAAGTCGTCCAGATGCAGACTCTCATTGGCGCCGTGCGCCCGGGTGTCCGGATCCTCCACGCCGGTGATCAGGATCTCGGCGGCCGGGAACGCCTCGGCCATCGTCGTGACGAACGAGATCGAACCGCCGACGCCGATCTCGACCGGGGTCACTCCCCACGCCTCGGCCAGCGCCGCCCGCGCCACCGCGTAGGCCGGGCCGCCGGTGCGGGCGGCGAACGACTCGACCGCATCGCCCGCCGTGACGGCGACCGAGGCTCCCCAGGGCGCGTGCGCGCGCAGATGCGTGACCAGGGCGTCGCGCGCTGCCCGGCCGTCGTCACCGGGCGCCGTCCGCAGCGAGACCTTGGCCCGCGCGACCGGGACCAGGGTCAGGGCGGCGCCGTCGACGGCCGGTGCGTCGATGCCGACGACGGACACGGCAGGCCCGGCCCACAGCCGGGAGGTCAGGGCGCCGGTGCCGATCAGCCGTACCCCGTCGACCAGGCCCGCGTCGGCCCGCAGCCGCTCGTCGGTGAGGTCCAGCGGGTCCGCCGTGCCCCGGTGCAGGCCGGCGACGGCCACGTCGCCGCGCTCGTCGTGCAGCGTGGCGAGCAGTTGGACGAGGGCGGTCAGCGCGTCCGGGACCGGGCCGCCGTAGACCCCGTTGTGCACCGCGTGCCGCAGCGTGCGCACCTCGACCACGGCGGCGACGCCGCCGCGCAGGGTGGTGGTCAGCGCCGGCACGCCCACCCGCCAGTTCGTCGAGTCGGCGATCACGACCACGTCGGCGGCGAGCCGGTCGCGGTGGTCGTCGAGGATCCGGCGCAGCGTCGGCGAGCCGATCTCCTCCTCACCGTCGACCAGCACGGTCACGCCGACGGCGAGGTCGTCGCCGAGGGCGCGCAGCGCGGCCAGGTGCAGCGCGATGCCGGCCTTGTCGTCGGCCGCGCCACGGCCGAACAACCGGCCGCCGCGCTCCACCGGCTCGAACGGGTCGCTGTGCCAGTCCGCCGGATCGCCGACCGGCTGGACGTCGTGGTGGGCGTAGAGCAGCACGGTCGGTGCCCCGGCCGGCGCGGGCCGCCGGCCGATCACGGCCGGCTGCCCACCCTCGGCCCGGACCACGTTGACCTCCTGGCCCGCCGACGCCAGC
>NZ_JBFAZH010000113.1:0-11731 GCF_040681735.1 Actinoplanes sp. NPDC051633
CCGCGCGCACCAGGTTCGGCACCCCCTGGGCCGCGGCTCACGAGGCGGCCGGCCGCCCGCATTCGACCGGCGGACCTACAAGCAGCGGCACGCCGTCGAGTGCGGCATAAGCCGCCTCAAGCGTCACCGCACTGTGGACACTGGGCTACGACAAACTCGCCACTACCTAGACCTCCGTGAAGTCGAGGTTGCGGGGAGCGGCTGGAACGGCGAAGCCCGGACCGGTGACGGCCACGTCGGCAGCGACCTCTTCGAATGCTAGGTCCGCCACCCTCAGCTCACCTACCCCGACCAGGAGCGCGCCGAAGATGACGGTGTGCGCACGAGGATCCACGGGGAGGACGACGGAGTGCCGTCGCCATCCCGTCGTGGCGGTGACCGCGCGCTCTTGCATGTTGTCGAAGGCCAGCGTCTCGCTGGCCTGCGAACCGTCAACCCGCATCCACATCCCCGCCCAGCCGCTCACCTCGAGGGTCCGCAACGCGCCGACAGGCGGACCTTCTTTCCGAGGTACGCACCCGCGGCGATGGCCTGGCAGAACGCACCGAAGGCGGGAGCCGGATCGGTCACCGACCGTAGACGCACCACCGGCTTGCCGTCGAAGGTCTCATCCGTGACGTCGAACGCATAGTCGGTCGGTGCGGCTCCCGTCATCACCCAATGTTTGGGACCCATCGACCGATGTTATCTCGTAGGTTGACCGGGCATCGCCGGGTGCGCCGTGACCAAGTGCAGCTCGAGCGGCGCGGCGATGGCGCCGATGGGGTCGACGAACCGGTCCAGCGTGGTGCGGCAGTCCGCGACGATCCGGTCCCGCACGGCTCCACGTGACCGGCGAGCGGCAGCAGTTCCACTTCCAGGAACGTGTCGACCGCGTCCAGCCGGGTCGCGCCGACCCACGTGTCGAAGCGGTCGACGTGCAGTCCGGCCGAGTCGAACAGGTCCGTCAGCAGATCCGGCTCACCCACCGCGAAGTACACGCTGAACAGGTCGAACACGTCCGGGGAGGCGTGGCGGGTCACGGTCTCCGTCAAGGCCAGGCATCCGGCGCTGCGGGCCAATCGGCCGGGCACCTGCACCGCGATCCGGCCGGCCCCGCCGGCTACCCGTCCCATCTCTCGCAACGCCCGCACCCGGTCGTCGAAGAACATCAGCCCGGCCTGGGACAGCACCACGTCGAACGAGCCGTCCGGGAACGGCAGCGCGCATGCGTCCCGGACCTGCCACCGGAGGTCTGGCCGTACCCGGTGGGCCACGTCGAGCATCGCTTCGTTGCGGTCCAGGCCGACAACCGAGCCTTCGGGACCGGTCCGCTCGGCCGCGGTGCGGGCTACCACGCCGGTCCCGCAGGTCACATCGAGGACGGACCGGCCAGGTGTCACCCCGGCGGCCGCAACCAGTCGCCGCGCCCACTCGCCGGAGAGCCCGGGCACGAATGTGGACTCGTAGAAGTCGGCCGCCCGGGCCGACAACGCGTAGCTCACTCCGGTCACGGCAGATCCCGTCATCAGTGCGTCATGCTTGTCGCGCAGTGGCTTCGAGCAGAGGCCCGCACCGGCTCGGCGTACCCGTCGAGCAACTCCCGCAGCGGCGGCGGTGGGTCCGTGGCTGGTCCGCCGCAGTAGCAGTACAACCGTCGCCGATCGGGATGGTCAGAAACGCCGTGCCCGCCCCGGGTCGGACCGGCCAGGTCGGTGCCGCGTCCGGCCAGGCTACGACGAACCGGCGTGCGAGTTGACCCACCGGCGGGGCCTGCGTGCCGAAACCAGGCGGCGGACCTGGAGTGCACGCCGTCCGCGGCGATGCCCGGACCGACGACCGGTACCCGTCAGCGCGCACGTCCGCCACAGGCGCTCGGGTCGGCGATACGCCGGGCCGGGACTGCCGCTGCGGAGGTGATGCCGGCGGTGATGCGCCGGGCCTCCGCGCCGAGGGCGCCAAGTTGGCCGGGTCCCGGTTGGAAGCCGATGAACCAGAGCCCGGGCACGGCCTGGCCGTCGGCGCCGGCCGTCGGACGTCCCCGGTCGTCGAGGACGTCCAGGTGGCCGACCAGGGACGCCAGCGCGGAGCGGTAGCCGGTGGCGGCGATGATGGCGTCGGTGGTGAGGTGGCGGCCGTCGGCGAGACGGGCGCCGCTGGGCTCGAGTGCCGTGACCTCGGGCACCACCCGGATCCGGCCGGATCGGACGTGACGGAGGACGCCTCGGTCGACGACGGCCGGACCGTCCCCCGTCCGGGCGAGGCGCTGGAAGGGACCTTCGGCGGGGACCGGCAGGCCGTAGGCGGTGAGGTCCCCGATGGTCAACCGGCGCAGGGGCGCCAAAAGGGCGTCGGCCGTGCGTGGCGCCAGGTGGAGCAGCAGCATGGCGGCGGGATCTCCCGGAAGCCCGGCGATGGAGCGCAGCAGGATGTTGGGTGGGGTACGGACGGACAGATGGACCGTGGCGGCGCGGTTGTCGGCGAGTTCGGCGGCGATCTCCATCCCGGAGCAGCCGGCCCCGACCACGAGGACGTCACGGCCGCGGAATGCGGCCGGGTCGCTGTGATGGGCGGCAGCTACCAGGGTGCCGGCAAAGGTGTCACGTCCGGGCCAGTCCGGGATGGACGGCGTACGCAGCAGCCCGGTCGCGACGACGACGTGGCGGGCCTCCACCCTCCCTCGGGAGGTGGTCAGCGCCCATCGGGGTTCGGCCGGGTCGCCACCGGGGATCACCCGGTCAACGCGGTGCACCGCGGTGCGGAGGCGGATGTCGAGGTGGTGGTGGGCGGCGTAGGACTCCAGGTAGGACACCACGTCGTCGCGGCCCGGGAACGTGCCGGCCCGGCGGGGAAAGCGTAGCCCCGGCAGGTGGGAGAACGCCCGGCTGGTGTTCAGCCGCAACCCGGCCGGCCGGGCACGCCAGGCCGCAGCGGGCGTGCCGCTGCCTTCCAGCACGGTGGCGGCGGCGCCGGCGTCGTGGAGCACTGCAGCGCACGCCAGTCCGGCCGGACCGGCCCCGATGATCAGGACATCAGCGGTGTTCTCCACGGAGGGCTCCTCGTCGGTTGTGGTCTGGTCCCGCCAGCGTGCGGCCGCACCGACGCGGGAACCATCCCGCAGATGTGGGGGTTGTGGCGCTCCCCGGACCGGGCGGATGCTGGGCCGATGGGACGCTCAGGCGGCGATCGCTCGGCGTATGCGGCGATCAGGCAGTCGTGCGCCAGCGGGCTACCACCGCTCGCCCTGTTGCAGGAGGTGTCCCGCCACATCCGGCAGGTGGTGCCGTACGCAGCGGCGGGCTGGCAGACCACCGACCCGGTGACGCTGCTGCCCACCGGAGGGTTCGCCGAAAATGTGGATCCGGTCACCCACCTCCAGCTGATCGATAACGAGCTCACCGCCGGGGACTTCGTCGCGTTCACCGGGGTAGCCCGGTCCCGGGCCGCGGTGGCCACGCTGAGTCAGGCGACCGGCGGAGACCTCGCCCGCAGCGCCCGGCACCGGACGATCAACGCCCCGGCCGGCTGGTGCGACGAACTCCGCGCGGTGTTCCGTTCCGGCGGCGCGGCGTGGGGCCAGATGTGCCTGGCCCGGGCGGACGGTGAGCCGGCTTTCAGCGCGGCCGAAGCGACGTTCCTCAGCACCGTCGCCCGGCCGCTCGGCGACGGACTGCGCAGCGGGTTGCTCCTCGAGCGGGCCTGCTCCGCCGAACCGGGCGACACCAACCCGGGACTGATCATCCTGCAGGACGACGGCACCGCGGCGGCGGTGTCCGACGACGCGCGAGGCTGGCTCGCCGAGATGGCCGACGAAGGACTCGAGTTCCCGTCGGTCGTCTACGAGGTCGCCCGGCGGGCCCGGCTGCTGGCCGACACCGATCGACCCGGCCCGCCGGCCCGCGCCCGGGTCCGGCTGCCGTCCGGGCGATGGTTCGTCCTGCACGGTTCCCGGCTGCGGCCGACCGGGACGGGACGTCCCAGCACCGCCATCATGATCGAACCGGCCCACCGGACAGACCTGGCACCGCTGCTCATACAGGCCTACGAGCTGACACCCCGGGAACGTGAGATCACCGGGATGCTGGTACGCGGCGTACCTATCGCTGATATGGCCACCGCCCTGTGGCTGTCACCCCACACGGTGCGCGACCATGTGAAGGCCGTGTTCGCCAAACTCGGGGTCCGCAGCCGGCCCGAGCTGACCGCGATGCTGTTCTACCAGCACCACACCTGACGAGCCAAAATCGGCGGCGCGGTCGTGATGGCGGCGTGCCAAGGTCGGTTCTCGCCTGACCGCGGCGTGATCTGCGGCGTGCGCCCTGCTGGTCCAGGAGCTGCTCGAGCCGTGGGTGTGCATGGATTTGGTGCGGAGGGAGAGGCCTATCCGGGCGAGCCGAGGCTCGAACGTGTCAAGGTTCAGGACCTCAGCGAACCGATCGCCTGTCCGGCACGGTGGAGACGCCGAGCGCATAGGCGGTGTGTTGACGTAGGGATCGGCGCCACCACCTCGGCGGTCAACCACTGTTCACTCCGCGGCGCTCGCATCACCGTCACCGCGCTGCCCGGTCCCAAACCCGGCCCGCAGTCCGCACAACGCCGCGTCCCAGCCGATGGCGTCATCATGATCGCCCGTCAACGCCTGCGCATCGGACGCACCCACGCCGGCAAGGTCGTCACCATCCACCTCGAGGACACCCACTTCCGTGTCTTACTCGACGGCAAAGAAATATCCCTGCACCCGCGAGACCCAGCATCCGCTACGCCACTTCAAGGCACCCGCACCACGCACGCCAGACAGCGTTCAAGATCTCCCGCGAACGAAACGTTAGGCATGTGTTGAGACCTCACACAACGTGGTCCGGGTCGGCAAACAGCGGTCCAAATCCGCCTTTGAACAGTTCTTCGCCGTCAGCGACTGCCGCCTGGCAGCGAGACAGTCCCGATCCGATCGCCGGATGTCAGTTCTGTCGCCGAATCGCCTGTCGAGGGCGTCACGAGCTAACCGGCTGGAGCATGACCTGCCGGAGCGCGGCCACGACGTCCGGGTCGAATTGCGTTCCCGCCGTCTGGTTGAGTACGCCGATTGCGGTGGCGGTGTCGAGGCGGTCGGCGTAGGGCCGGTCCGAGGTCATGGCGGCTACAGCGGCGCAGGCGGAAATGATCCGGGCGCCGAGGGGGATCTCGATGCCGGCCAGACCGTCGGGGTAGCCGGTGCCGTCGTAGTGTTCCCGGGCCGAGCGCACCAGGGGGGCGACCGGGGCCAGCGCGGGGGCTGACAAGGTGATGCGTTCGCCGATCGCGGGTGCCTGCCGGATGAAGGCCCACTCCTGCGGTGTCAGGCGTACCGGCTTGCGCAGGATCTCATCGGGAATGCCGACCTTGCCGACGTCATGCAGCTGAGCCGCCTGCCGGATGCGGACCACGTCGGCCGCCGGTACGCCCAGCTGTTGGCACACGGCGCCGGCCAGGTCGGCGGTCGAGACCAGCCGCTGGGCCCACTGCGGGTCGCGTTCGTGGATCGCGCGCAGCAGCGCGTTGACGGTTTGCATGTCGGCGGGTACCCGGCTGCTGTTCTTGTTCTCGTACATGCGCAAGTCCACGACGCGCATCGCCTCAGTGGCCGACGACGCCTCGGTGGGTAGCAGGATGGCGCCCTGCGACGTGGTGATAGTGAAGCCGTCGCCCTGCTCGCTGAGCGCCCGCGTGGCGACCTGGATGATTTCGTCGATGCCGTCGCGGCCGGGGCGGGCGAGCACGCAGAACTCGTCGCCGCCGATCCGGTAAGCCCTGCCCTTCGCGCCGATCTCCCGGGCTAGGGCGGCGCCGAGTCGGGCGAGCAGGGCGTCGCCGGCCGGGTGGCCGAAGGTGTCGTTGTAGGCCTTGAACCCGTTGAGGTCACACAACATCAGCAGGACCGGATCGATGTCGGTGGCGCGGCCGAGTTCGGTGTCGAGGTCGGCGACCAGACGCCGCCGGTTGTACAGACCGGTCAGCGCGTCGGTGTTCGCCGCGCTGACTAGGCTCTCCCGCCCTCGACGCAGGGCGATCAGCAGGAAGGCGATGAGCAGTAGCGCGGCGACAACCAGCACGAACGGCAGCACACCGACGCCGGTGAAGGTGCCGGTGGCGTTGTTGGCGATGGACACGACGTACCAGTTGTTGGCATTGCCCGGCGTGGCCGCGATCCGCTGGTACGCGGCCTGGTGCCCGTCGAGCTGCATCCGCCCGGTCGCGGCCCAACCACCGACGAGGCCGTGGAATCGGGTGTCGGCGGGGTCGCCCAACCCGGCGCCGATCTGCTGCGGCCGCAGCGAGTTGATCACGACCTGGCCGGTGTCGGCGTCGACGACCAGCACGCTGCGGTCGCTGCGGGCGATGGCCTCGCGGCGGAAGCTGTCGACCGTGACCTCGAAGTGCACGATGGCCGGCTTGGACCTGTCGGGCATGACCACGGGCGTCACGTTGGCGATGACCCACTCGTCGGTGTCCGGGGACAGGTACGGCTTCGCCTGGTAGACCTGGTCCGCGGCGAGAGCGAACGACGGCGCGAAGAACGGCTGTTTGTCCTCCTCCAGGGACAGGTCGGCGTAGGTGGCGCGTTCGCCGCGCACGGTCCGGGCGTTCTCCGCGCCGGAGGCGTCGATGAAGCAGGCCTCGCCGATCCGGTCCGGGTAGAGCTGCTCGAGATATCCCAACGAACCGTTGATCGCGTCCAGGGTCGGGCCGCCGCGCCGGACCCGCTGGTCTCGGTCGCCCGGCTCGGCGTAGAACTGCCGGTACTCGGAACTGTGCGCGGTGAGCAGGATGATCGAACGTGCCCGGGCGAAGTAGGCGTTGAGCACCTGCGCCTGCTCCGCCGCGTCATGGATCAGATCGTTGGCCTCCCGGGTCACCGCCCGGGTTTGCCCGGCGAAACCGGCGGACACGCCAATGATCAACAGCACCAGTGCGCCCGTCAGACCCAACAGCAGCGACCGTCGCATAGCCTCACACCCTCATCCGATCCGTTGTCCTATCGGCGTTCCTTCGTCGAGACTGAGCCTTCTGCCGGCAAGGTCGCATGATTTCTTGACCTGTGCGCGCACCGGAGCTGAACCCGAACGGCACCACGGCGGGCCTAGCTTGGCGGTATGCGTTTCTCGCCAGCACCATCCCGGCCCTGCGTCCGCCGGGCGGCGGCCGCGCTCACAGCGGTCCTGCTGGCCACAGCGAGCTACACCGCAGGCGCGTCGCGATCCGCGCATGATCAACCCGAGGTTGGCTCGGTGGACGTGGGGTTCGTCCGGGACATGGTGATTCACCACAGCCAGGCGGTCACCCTCGCCATGATCGTCATGCGGCGGGCGACCGTGCCAGCGGTGCGGGAGATGGCCGACGAGATCGCCACCACCCAGCAGCGGGAGGCCGGCGTGATGTCCGGCTGGCTACAGCAATGGGGCCTACCGACCAGTACCGCCGCACCGGCGATGTCCTGGATGACGCACCCGCCGGCCACGCCTGCCGCCACAGATCCGCCCATGCCGGGCATGGCGACGCGCCGTGACGTGGCACGCCTCGCCGTGACCCGTGGCCCGGCCGCCGACTTGTTGTTCAGCCGGTTGATGCTGGCGCACCATCTCGGCGGCCTCCACATGATCAACGAGGTGATCGCGCGGGGCAGGCAACCGGAGGTGATCGCACTGGCGGAACAGATGCGCACCGCTCAACAACGAGAGATCAACCAACTCAACCCGCTGTTGGCGCAAATTACATCGTCCCTATCCCCGGTAGGAATGACGGGCGTCCCTCGGCTAGGTGGGAGCACCTCCGCTGTCGCTTCGACTGGTGGATCTTCGTCGCCACCCCCGAAGACACCTGGTCCAAGACCATCTACGACGACGCACGCGGCCGAGGCCACGGCTGCCCCGTAGGGTGTGCGACATGGATGGCGACACTGATGTGATGGTCCTCGACACCGAGGACCCGCTGGCGGTCGCCGCTGTCGCAGCGATCCACACCGGGGACGTCGCCGCGCTGAAGCAGTTGCTGGCCGAGCATCCGGGCCTGGCCACCGCCAGGCTGGGCGACTACGACGGCCCCGACTGCGCCGGGATGTCCCGGACGCTGCTGCACGTGGTCACCGACTGGCCCGGCCACTATCCCAACGGCGCGGCCACCGTCGCAGCGCTGGTCGCGGCGGGCGCCGACGTGAACGCCCGGTTCAGCGGACCGCACACCGAGACGCCGTTGCACTGGGCGGCCAGCAGCGACGATGTGGCGGTGCTCGACGCGCTGCTGGATGCGGGCGCGGACATCGACGCCCCCGGTGCGGTCATCGCCGGCGGCACCCCACTGGCCGACGCGCGGGCATTTGCCCAGTGGCACGCCGCGCACCGCCTCGTCGGACGCGGAGCACACACCAGCCTGCAAGACGCGGCAACGCTCGGGCTGACCGACCGCCTCGAAGCCTTCTTCACCGGCGCCAACCCGCCCAACCCTGAAGAGATCAACCGGGCCTTCTGGGGCGCATGCCACGGCGGCCAGCCACCATGCGCGGAACTCCTTCTCGACCGCGGCGCCGACCTCAACGAGATACCGGACTGGGAGAACCGCACGCCGCTGGACGCGGCAACCCGCACGGGCGCCACCGATCTCGTCGGCTGGCTGCGCAGTCGGGGCGCCGCGACCGCCGCCCAACTTGGCCGATAGGTGCACTGCCGCAGGTGGGCGGCACAATGGCGAGCGTGACGGCCTTCGTTCTGCCGGCGATCCTGGTGAACAGCGTGCGTGCCGATCCGGCGCCCGGACGCCACGAATGGTTGAGCGTCCTCCCGGACATCGTGGTTGACCTGACCGAACGGTGGTCGCTGCGCCTCGGGCGGCCGTATCAACCTGGCGGGCGATGCGCCTGGGTGGCATCGGTACGCGACGTCGCCGGGTGTGACCTCGTGCTTAAGGTCGCGTGGCGGCACGACGAGGCCACCCACGAAGCGGACGGCCTGCGGGCATGGGCCGGCGAGGGCGCGGTGCGCGTGCACGACAGCGCCGCGTTCGACTCGACCAGCGCCCTGCTGCTGGAACGCTGCCACCCCGGAATCGCCCTCGGGCAGGTGCTTGTCGGCGCTCACCTAATTCCCCGGGGTTGGGCTCAGGTAATTCCCCAGGTGGTGGTCCTCGGGGTGTAGTTCTACTTGGTGTTGTTGGTGGTTGTCGACCCGGCTCTGCCGGGTCGTTTGTTGGGCCGGTAGCTGGGTCCGTTCATGAAGATTTGGTGGCTGGTGTTGATGAGCCGGTCGAGCAGGGACTCGGCGACGACGGGGTTCGGGAACAGCGGATACCAGTCGGCGGGTGACCTGTTCGAGGTGGCGATCAGGGATCGGCCGGCTTGGTTGCGTTCGGAGATGAGTTCGTAGAGGTCGTCGGCTTGCTGGGCGGTGAGTTCGCGCATGGCGAAGTCGTCGAGGATGAGCAGTGCCGGGCGGGTGAGTTCGGCGAGGCGGCGGGGCCAGGTGCGGTCGGCGTGGCCGCCGGCGAGGTCGGCCAGAGCGCGGCTGGTTTTCAGGAAGCGGACGTCGGCGCCGTGCCGGACGGCGAGGTGCCCGAGGGCTTGTGCGATATGGGTTTTCCCGACGCCGACGGGTCCGTGGAGCACGACGGATTCACCGGCTTGCAGCCAGCGCAGCGCGGCGAGGTCGCGGATCTGCGCGGCGGGCAGTTTCGGGCTGGCGTGGAAGTCGAACTCTTCCAGGGTGATGTGCTGGTCGAAGCGGGCCCGGCGCAGCCGGCGTTGCATGCTCATGGTGTCGCGGCGGGTGATTTCGTCGTGGCAGAGCACTTGCAGGAAGTCGAGGTGGCCGAGTTCACCTGCTTGGGCTTGGGCCAGGCGGGCGTCGAGGGTGTGCAGCATGCCGGACAGCTTCAGGGTGCGCAGGCTGTCGCGTAGAGCGGTGTCGACGACGGTCACGAGATCTCCTTGGGCTGGTGTTCGCTCGTGGTGGCCGGGTCCACCGCGGATGCCGGGTTCGTGGTGGGCAGGGGGATCACGTTCGCGAACAGCTGCGAAGGGCCGTGCAGATGGGCGGCGGCGCCGGCGTCGCCGGAGGACGGGCGGGGCGGGTCGGTTTCGGCGCCGACGGCCAGGATCCCTTTGATGGTCCGGTAAGACGGGTCCCCGACCGCGGCGGCTTTGCCGCAGGCGGCTTCCAACCGGGCCGGGCTGTGTTTGCCTGCCAGGGCGAGGACGCCTTGCGCGGCGCGGAGCCGGAACAAGGCGTTGACCTCGAGCAGCCCGGCGATGACCCGTTCGCAGGCGGGGCCGATCTCGGTGGCTCGGGTCCGGCACCAGGTCGGCGTCCGCATCCGGAACGCGATCTTCTCCGGCGGGTAGTGCCCGAGATCGGTCTGCTTCCCGGACGGTTTCCGGCCGTGGGTCGCGATCAGTTGTCCGTGGTGGAAGATCTGCACCACCAGCGAGGTCTCGCGGGCGTCGACGCGCGCTCCGATGAACCGCCACGGCACCGAGTAGATCGTCTTGCCGACTTTGGCGTGGATGTCCGGGCCGACCATCGCCGTCGACCACGTCGCCAGCGTGAACGGCCGGTCGGGCAACGGCTGCAGGGCCTGCGCTTCGGCCGCGGTGAACACCGACGCCGGCGCCGCACCCGACAGCGGCCGGCATGACCGGCGGCCGGCCACCTCGACGCACCAGGAGACCGCGGCGGTCTGCATCTGGTCCAGCGACGCGAACTGCCGGCCGCGCCAGAACGAGTCGCGGATATACGGCATCGGCCGTTCGATACGTGCCTTGTCCCGCGGCTTGCGTGAACGGGCCGGGTCGACCAGCGTCCCGTAGTGGTCGGCCAGCTCCGCATACGAGCGGTTGATCTTCGGATCGTAGAGATCAGGCTTGTCCACCCCGGTGCGCAGGTTGTCCGGGACCAGCCGGCGCGGGACACCACCGAAGAACGTGAACGCCGCAACATGCGCTTCGGTCCAAGCCCGCTGATCCATCGTCAGGACCGGCCGCACGAACATGTGCCGGGAGCAGGCCAGGACCATCGCGAACGCCCACACCCGCCGCTGTTTCCCGCTGACCGGGTCGGTCCAGCTGCCCAGATGCCCATAATCGATCTGGGCTTCCGCACCCGCCACGACGTCGGCCTCGTCACGCAAAACGACGACCTGGTCCCGGCGCACCTGCTCAGCCATGTTCGCCGCGACATACCGCTTCAACGACGCCAGACTCGCGGTCAGGCCATGCTCGTCACGCAACCGCTGATGGATCGTCGCCTGCGTCACCCCGGCCTTCAAATGCTCGGCGATGTACTCGTGGAACACCGCGATCTGCGGCCAGGTGATCTGCCGCAACCTGGTGTCCGCCAAATGCGGGAACCAACGGGTCACCAACACCGCCCAGTCCTGAGCCGTCATTACCGGCCCACCCGGCGCCAACCCGGCCGTGATCGCCGGAGCCAGATACTTACGGATCGTCTTACGGTCCACGCCCAGCGACACCGACAACTCGCTGATCGACCGTCCGGCATACCAGTGGGTGAAGATCTCGGTCACATCGACCACGTCGAACGTTCTCCTCGCCATCGGCTCCCTCACCCATCCGTCACAGACGAGGGAGAACTCTTCCTTGATCGCGAGGACCACCAACCGGGACGCCCGACCACCCCACCAGCAGGGTGGGGAATTACGTGAGCGACCGGGGTGGGGAATTACGTGAGCGTCAGACCCCTACAGGTGGGGAATTCCGTGAGCGCCGACA
>NZ_JBFAZH010000114.1:0-11665 GCF_040681735.1 Actinoplanes sp. NPDC051633
GGCCGATCGGGCCGTGGGCGCCCGGCCGCCGGTTGCGACCGCCGGCTCGTCGCGGCCCGGCTTGCCGGTGACCCGGGGCATCACGCTGCGGCGTTCGGCGCTGCGGGGCAACAGCCAACGGGGGCGCGGTGCGCTCTCCCAGCCGCCGGCAAGCGGCCCGGACGTGCGCCCGGGCCACGAGCTCACCATGCGCCCGGCGGCGGCTTCTCCAGTGGTAGGCCAGAGGGGCATCCGCGGTGCGGATAGCCCTGTGGGCTACCACTTCGGGGTGACGACCACCGCGAGCGGAACGTCTGCCGTGAGCCCGGGATCGTCCGGCCGGACCCCTGCGGCTACGGCTACCCGGGGCTCGGCCGGGGGCTCGACCAAGGGCTCGACCGGGGCGTCCACAGCAGACCGTGCGGGGAGCGCGGGTGGAACGGCTGCGGGCGCGGGATCCGCGGGTCCGGCGGGGGCCGGCCTGGTCGTGTCGCGAGCGGCCCGGCCCGGGACGGCCGAGCCGCTGGTGAAGAGGCCGGAGGCCGGGCCGTCGGTCAGCAACCCCCACGCCGTCGGGCACCTGCGGGTGCTCGGGGCCGCGCCGCTGCCGCCCGGCAACGAGCCGGATCCCACCGGTGCGGTGAGCGTGAGCCCGCCACTACGATCCGGCCCGGCGGCCTCCCCACGGCCCGGACCGGGCAACTCGCCCGTGGGGCAGGGCGGGACTCCGGGGGCGCACGTACTCAAGACAGAAAGCCCTCGCCACCGCTGGGAGGAAGCGGTCCGCCACCGGCCGCTCGAAGCGCCCAGGGCGCTGCCGACCGGGCTGCACGCCATGGCGGCCGCGCTCAGCGGACGCTCGCGGCCGCCGCTCTACACGACCGGGCCGAACACCCGGCACGCGCTCGGCGCGGCCGGCGCTCTCGGCGCGACCACCGGCACGGTCGTCCACCTGCCCAGCGCACCCACGCCGGGCCCGTCGGTCTCGGCCGTGCTCGCGCACGAGCTGACGCACACCCGCAACCCGGTGCGGCGCCCCCGGTTCTTCCTCGGCGGCGGACTCTCCTCGCTGCTGGACGACGACGAACGGTCGGCGCTCGCGGCCGGCGCCAAGAGCGCCGTGTCCGGCGTGACGAGCCAGGCGTCCGGGCTGATCGGCCAGGGACGATCGGCGCTGGGCAACGCGACGTCGGCGGCGACCGGGATGATCGGGCAGGGACGAGAAGCGGCGTCCGGGCTCATCGGGCAGGGCCGGCAGGCGCTGTCCGGCGCGCAGGAGACCGCGGCCGGGATCGTCGACCAGCTTCCGGTGGGCGCGGGATTCGGGGCGGTGGGCGACATGGCCACCCGCGCCGCGCGGGCCGCCGTGCTCGAGGCCGGCGCGAGCCCCCTCGCCGCCGCCGGCGGAATGCTCGACCAGGCGCAGGGTTTCGCCTCCGGTGCGATGGACTCCGCCTCCGGGGCGATGTCCACGGTCTCCGGGTTCGCCGACCAGGCGGCCGGCGCGGCCAACGGCCTGGTCGGACAGGCGACGAGCGCGGCGAACGGCTTCGTGGACCAGGCGACCGGCGCTGTCAACGGCGTCGTCGACCAAGCCACGTCCGCCGCGTCCGGAGCGATGAACGCCGTCGCCGGCGCGGCACAGGGACTCGACCCCGACAAGGTCGTGGAAATCGTGGAACAACGCCTGCTGCGCGAGATCGAGCGGCGCGGCGGCCGATGGGCAGGAGTGTTCTGATGACCGCACCCGGCGCGCCCGCGAAGGCCTTCCTCCGCACCGAGAAGAACGTCCAGATCGACTTCCTGTTCAACCCCGCCGAGCTGACGATCAGCAAGTCGAACACCTGGAACGCCTCGGAGAAGAAGGGCGGCAACGCGCCCGAGCTGCGTTTCCAGGGCGGGCAGTCGGGCACCCTGTCGCTGAGCCTGACGCTGGACACCACTGACGAGGGCACGGACGTCACCGATCACACCAACAAGCTGCTCGACCTGCTCAAGGTCGACCCGGGCCTGGCCGGGTCGGACAAGCAGCGCAACAAGGCGCGGCCGCCGTGGGTCGAGTTCCACTGGGGCAAGCTGGCCTCGTTCAAGGCGATCGTGGAATCGCTGCAGCTCAAGTTCACCTACTTCGCCAGCAGCGGCATGCCGCTGCGGGCCAAGGCCGACCTGAAACTCAAGCAATGGAAGGACGAGGCCGCGCTGCCGCTGCAGAACCCGACCTCGCACACCCCGACGCTGGACACCGTGCACCGCCTCGGGCACGGCGAGACCCTGGACCGGGTGGCCGCCAAGCACTACTCGGACTCCACCCGGTGGCGGCTGATCGCCGAGGCGAACAACGTGGTCGACCCGCTCGCGCTCAAGCCCGGCGCGCTGCTGGTCATCCCCGAGATCCCGGTGCGCCGCCGTGCCTGAAGCGGTCAAGCGTCTCGACGGCGTCGTCCTCACGGTGGACGGCCGCCCGCTGGCGCCCGACCTCTACCCGCGCGTCACGCTGGTGCGCGTCGAGGAGTCCGTGCACCTGCCGGACTACTTCGCCATCCATTTCGACGACCCGCATTTCGAGATCTTCGACAAGGGTACGTTCACCATCGGCACCAAGATCGACATTGCCTTCCGGGCCGAGGCGGACCCGGTCGTGGTCAGCGCCGGCGAGGTCACCGCGGTCGCAGTCGAGCCGGGCGCCGCGGGCCGGCACGAGCTCGTGCTGACCGGCTTCGACCTGACCCACCGCATGGCCCGCGAGCCCAAGTCGCGCAGTTTCCAGCGGCTCACCGACGCCGACATCGCGAGCCGCATCGCCGGCGAGTACGGCCTGGACGCCGAGGTCGAGGCGACCGGCGCGGCCCACGAGTACGTGCTGCAGGCCGGCGAGACCGACTACGCGTTCCTGCGCCGCCGCGCCGCCCGGATCGGCTTCTCGGTGTGGATCAGCGACAAGAAGTTCTACTTCAAGAAGTCGCCGCGCGCCTCCGGCAGCCCGCCGAGCCTCAAATACGGCCAGAACCTGTCCCGGTTCACCGTGCGGTTCTCGGCCGCGGAACGCACCGACGAGGTGCAGATCCGCGGCTGGGACCAGCTCGGCAAGGAGGCGATCACGGGTCGCGGCACCGAAGCCGACCTGGGTACCGACGCGCCCGCGGCGCAGGAGATGTCGGACGCCGCCAAGCGTGCGTTCGGCGAGGTGAAGCGCAACGCCGGCCAGTTCCCGGTGACCGACCAGGCGGAGGCCGACGCGCTCGCCAAGTCGCTGCTGCTGCGCGCGTCCGCCGAGGAGGCGGTGCTGCGCGGCGAGGCGGTCGGTGACCCCGCGATCGCGGCCGGCGCGATGATCAAGATCGAGGGCGTCGGGTCACGGATGACCGGCAACTGGCGGGTCACCGGGGTCGAGCACACGTACGGCGCCGGCCGCCCGTACCTGACGAAGTTCATCTGCGGCGGCAAGGAGCCGGGCGGGCTGGCTGACCTGACCGGCGGATCCTCCGCGGGGGAGCAGAAGGGCTGGACCGGCCTGGTCGTCGGCGTGGTCACCAACAACGACGACCCGGAGAAGCTCGGGCGGGTCCGGGTGAAGTTCCCGACCCTGTCCGCCGACGACGAGAGCGCGTGGGCCCGGATCGCCACCCCCGGCGGCGGCAAGGAACGCGGCCTCGAGTGGCTGCCCGAGGTCGACGACGAGGTGCTGGTCGGCTTCGAGCTCAACGACCACACCCGGCCGGTGGTGCTGGGCGGGCTGTGGAACCGAAACGACGCCGTGCCCTCGGTGGACGCGGTCTCCGGCGGCAAGGTCAACCAGCGGCTGCTGGTCAGCCGGAAGGACTCGCGGCTGCTCTTCAACGACGAGGACACACCGCACGTCATGCTCAGCCTGGGCGGCACGCCCTGCCTGCTCAAACTGGAGAAGAGTGAGTCGCAGCTGACCGGCGATCAGAAACTGGTCATCTCGGCCACCAACATCGAGGTCAAGGCGACCCAGAAGCTCGCGCTCTCCGGGGCGCAGGTCGACATCACCGCCACCGGCGCGCTCACCGCGGCCGGCAAGCCGATCAGGTTGAACTGATGCCACAGCCCGCCGCGCGCCAGAACGACCCCGTCATGGGGACGGACACGCACATCCTCATGGTCCCGTCGCCCGGTGGCCCGGTGCCGACCCCGACGCCGCTGCCCTACAGCGGCAAGCTGCTGAGCGCGCTGTCCACCGACGTGTTCATCAACGGGCTCCCCGCCGCCACCAAGGACAGCGTCTCGCAGATGATCCCGCCGCACATCGCGCCGCCGCCCACCACCTTCCAGAAGCCGCCGACCAACCAGGGCAAGGTGGTGCTGGGTTCCACCACCGTGCTGGTCAACGGCAAGGGCCTGGCCCGGGTCGGTGACCAGGTGATGACGTGCAACGACCCGACCGACCTGCCGGTGAGCGCGATCACTGCCGGCTCGTCCGACGTGCTGGCCGGGTGAGCGGGATGAGCGACTTCATCGGCAGCGGCTGGGCCTTTCCCGCGGCGATCAACCGCACCGGATCGGTGCGGCTGGTCACCGGCACCGACGAGGTGGACGCGTCGATCCGGATGATCCTGTCCACCGTGCCGGGGGAGCGGGTGATGCGGCCGGATTTCGGCTGCGCCATGTGGGAGATGCTCTTCGCCCCGCTGACGGCCGGCACCCTGGGCCTGATCGAGCAGATGGTGCGCGAGGCCCTCGAGCGCTGGGAGCCGCGGATCGCCCTGCAGAGCGTGCTGGCCACCGCCGAGCAGGCCACCGGCACCGTGCACATCACCATCGGATACGCCGTCCGCAGCACCAACGACGTCCGCAACCTGGTGTTCCCCTTCTACACCATTCCCACCGAGGAGCCCCAGTCGTGAGCCTTCCCGCGCCCGAGTTGGACGACCGCCGCTTCCAGGACATCGTCGACGAAGCGAAACGGCGGATCAACCGGCTCTGTCCGGAGTGGACCGATCACAACGTCTCCGACCCCGGCGTCGCGCTGGTCGAGCTGTTCGCCTGGATGACCGAGATGACGCTGTACCGGCTCAACCAGGTCCCGGACCGGCTCTACGTGAAGTTCCTCGAGCTGGTCGGCGTCGAGTTGTTCTCCGCGGTGCCGGCCCGCGTCGACCTGCTCTTCCGGCTCACCGCGCCGCGCGAGGACACCGTCCGGGTGCCGTCCGGCACGCAGGTCAGCACCGAGCGCCGCGACGACGAGGAGCCGGTCGTCTTCCTCACCGACTCCGAGCTCTCGATCACCCCGCCCAAGCTGATCTCCTGCGTCACGCACAGCGGTGAGCGCTACTCCGACCACTGGGAGGACCTGCGCCGAGAGGCGTCCTCGGTTCGCCTCTTCCCGAACGTGCGCCCCGACGAGGCGGTCTACTTCGGACTCGCCGAGTCGGCGGCCGGCAACCTGATCCGGCTGGACGTGCAGACCGGCCCGGAGGGCGCCGGCGTCGACCCGCGCCGCCCGCCCCGGGTGTGGGAGGCATGGGACGGCCAGCAGTGGACCTCGGTGCGGATCCTCGAGGACACCAGCGCCGGCTTCAACAGCACCGGGCAGGTGACCCTGCTGCTGCCGGCACGCCACGAGGCGCTGGCGATCGGCGCGAAGCGGGCGCACTGGTTGCGCTGCCGTCTGGTCCGGGCCGAGGAAGGTCAGCCGGAGTACGTGAACCCGCCCGAGCTGGAGTCGCTGTCGGCCGTGGCGCTGGGCGGCGCGATCCCGGCCCACCACGCCGAACCGGCGCCGTCCGAGCTGCTCGGCACCAGCACCGGCCGGCCCGGGCAGACCTTCCAGGTGCGGCGGGTGCCCGTGCTGCCGCGGCGGCACGACGAGACGGTCAAGGTGGTGCTGCCCCGGCGCGAGCGCAGCGGCGAGCCCGAGGAGGAGGAGTGGATGGAGGTCGCCGACCTGGCCGACGCGACCGTCCACGACAAGGTCTACACCTGGTCCGGCGCGACCGGTGAGATCCGCTTCGGCCCGCGCGTGCTCGACCGCGGCGGCCGGGTCTGGCAGCACGGCGCGATCCCGCCGATCGACGCCCAGATCTACGTGACCGGCTACCGCTTCGGCGGTGGCAAGCGCGGCAACGTCGCGGCGGAACGGCTCACCGTGCTGCACACGTCGATCCCGTTCGTCGCCTCGGTGACCAACCTCGACTCCAGCGTCGGCGGGGTGGACGCGGAGACCGTGGAGAACGCGAAGATCCGCGGGCCGCTGCTGCTGCGCGGCGGGCGGCGCGCGGTCACCGCGGAGGACGTGGAGCGGCTCACCCTCGACGCGGCGCCGAACGTCGCCCGGGCCCGGTGCCTGCCGCCGGCCCAGCCCGGCGAGCCGGCCCGGCTGCTGGTGGTGCCCCGCCTGGACGTCGCACCGGAGGACGTCACGCTCGACGACCTCGCCATCCCGGAGGAGCTCGAGGAGCAGATCAAGGCGTACCTCGAGCCGCGCCGGCTGCTGACCATGCGCATCAAGATCGAGCCGCCGCGCTACCAGGGCGTGAAGGTCGTCGCGGAGGTGCGGGCCGGACCGGGCGTGCGCACCGAGACGGTCCGGGAGCGTGCCGAGCGGGCGCTGTACGAATACCTGAACCCGCTCACCGGCGGCCCGAGCGGGCAGGGCTGGCCGTTCGACACCGACCTGCGGCTCGGCGACGTGTACGGCGTGCTGCACGGCTCGTTCGGCGTGCAGGGTGTCGAGGCGGTCCACTTCTTCTCCGCCGACCTGCGCCGCAAGCGCACCCTCGACCAGGTCGAGCAGCGGCTCCGGCTGCTGCCCGAGGCGCTGTTCATGTCGTACGAGCATCGAGTGGTGGTTCAGCAATGACGTGGCTGGTCGATCAGATGCCCCGGGTGATGGCGCAGGACCCGGTGCTTCGGGACTTCGTGTCCGCGTTCCAGGAGGTGGCCGACACCGTCCGCGAACGCATCGACTCGATCGAGCACCAGATGGACACCGGCCTCGCCAGCCCCGAGATGCTCCAGTTCCTCGGCGCCTGGCTGGGCGTCGAGCTGGAACCCACCGACCCGGCCGAGTACCGCCGGTCGATGGTCCGCGAGGTCGGCCGGCTGCTCGGCTGGCGCGGCACCCGGTACGGCGTCGAGGCGCTGCTCGAGGCGGCCACCGGCGCCCGGGTCACGGTCATGGACGTGGGCGGCATCTACGGACGCGACGACACCGTGCCCGCCGAGAACCCGGTGGTGGTCGTGCAGATGGACCACACCGGGCACCTCACCGAGCGGCAGGTGCTCGGCTTCCTGCAGAGCGAGCTGCCGCTCGGCGCGCAGGTGCAGCTCGACGTGCGGTTCCAGCCGGAGACCAAGGCGCAGGGCCGCGCACGCCCGTCCGGAGGCGACAATGGCTAACCGTCAGATGCCCTGCCCGGACTGCGGCTCCCCGGTCCGCCCGCAGACCGACCAGCTGTGTCCCAACTGCGGCTATCCGCTGATGTTCATGCGCGAGGAGCGCAAGGTCGAGGAGCAGCGGGTCGTCCCGCGCCAGCCGGGGGAGAAGGCCGAAGCCACCGGCATGGTGCAGCGCACCCGGTCGTTCCCGACCTCCACCTACGGCCAGACTGCGCCCCCGCCGGTCCCGGCCGGTCAGTTGTCGTGCGTCGGCTGCGGCTATCCCAACGACCAGGCCCGGATCCGGTGCGAGCGGTGCGGGCGGGAACTGCGCGCGGCGAGCCCCAACGCGGTGCGCCTCGGCCCGCCGCCGACCGAGCAGCCGCGCGGCAGCAGGTGGCTGATCTGGCTGCTGATCATCCTCGGCGTCCTCGCGGTGCTCTCCATCGCCGCGGCGGTGATCACGTACTTCTGGGATTCCCTCACCGCAGCGGCGTGAGCACCATCTCGGTCAGCGCCACCGGCGCGGTCGCGGCCCCGTCCTGCGAGCGGGGCCGCACCGTGACCTGCTCGATTCCGCCGCGGGCCTTCGCCTTGTTCTCCGGGACGGAAAGGGTCGGCTCGAGGGTCCGGGAGAGGTCCGCGTAGGTGACCTCCATCTCGAGCGCGTTCTTGGTCACGGGCACCAGCGTCAGCCCGCCGGCCGGCGCGCCCTGCACGAAGTCCAGCAGCATCGGCACGTTGTTGCACTTGGTCGCGTCGTCCGGGTTCGCCGTCGTGAGGAACTTCTTCTGGTCGGCGCCGGGGATCACCGACACGGCGGTCGCGTTCTCGCAGCCGGGCACCGCGATCCCGCCCGGGTCGCCGCTGGCCAGGAAGCCGTCGTTGCGGTAGGCGTCGCTGGCGAGCACGCCGTTCTTGTCCTTGGTCAGATCGATCCGGCGCGGAGCCTGCTCGGTGGCCTCCTCCGACGGCGTCTCGGCGGACGGCTGTCCACCCCCGACCGGCGCCGACGGCTGGCCCTGCGCCACCGACGGCGGCGCCGACGGCTGCTGCTGAGCGGGCGACGACTGCTGCTGCCCCGGCGCGGTCGGTGGGACGACCGGTGTGGTCGCCGCCGCCTCGGCCTTGTCGTCCTTCGCGTTGGACCGCGCGAGCAACAGTGTCGGCACGGCCACCGCGGCGGCCACCACGAGCACAGCGGCGGCGATCCCGGCCACCTTGGCGAACTTGGAGGCGAACCGAGGCCGCTGCTGGAACGTCGCGGTGCCCGTCCCGGGGGTGGCGCCGGGCAGGTCGGGCGTCGCGGTGATGGTCAGCTGGCGCGCCTTCTCCCGGTTCCACGGCAGCGGCGCCTGCACGGTGAGCAGCGCCTGCGCCGAGGTGCCCGGCGGCAGGTCGACCCACCCCGGCTCGAAGGTCGTGGTGACCCGCCGCTCCGGGTCGGTGGCCGCCAGGTAGAGCCGGACCGGAGCGTTGCCCCCGTTGGAGGCCTCCACGGTGTAGCGCCCGGCCCGCCCGCCGGTGACCACCTCGGGCGTCGCCTTGACGGTGATCGACTCGATCGAGGCGAGCTCCATCGGCACCTCGACGCACCGCGACACGTCGTGCCGGTACTTCGACTGGACCAGCGCGCCGAGCACATAGGTGCCGGCCGGGGCGGGCGGCTGCACCGGCAGGCTGATCCGCACGGTGAGGGTGCCCGACTCGGACGGGCGCAGCTTGGCGACATCGGGCTCGATGCGCACCTGCGACCCGTCCGGCAACCCGAGGAACTCGACGCCGTAGTGCTCCACGATGTCACTGGCGTTGCGCACGGTCACATCGAAGGTCAGCGCATCGCCGGGCGACGCGTCGGCCCGCTCGGGCGCCACGGTCACCCGCAGCGGCAGCGTCATCTTTGAGCCCTTTCACCGAAGTTGCGGTCATGCTGTCAAACGCCGCCGCCCCGGACAATGACCCTCGGGGCAGGCTTCCGGCCCTGGCTGCGCCGGGCTCCCGGCGGTGGTCGCCGGCACCGTGCGCGTGGTCGCCCACCGGCAAATGCCTTCATCGCTCTTGAAATCGGCACCATCCGGGCCGACACGGCGGCACGAGAATATCGATATTTGTCCGTTCCATCGCTGATTCAGGACACATAAGGACGGTATTCCCCGCCCCGATAAAGCGATTGTCATTCATGTGTTTCACCGGTGTATCGCCGGGCACTGAGCCGGGCGCAGATCGATGGACGTGTGGATCGAGGAGGTCGCAATGATGGATGCCAAAAGGCGGCGGCGCCGTCAAGGAATCGGAATCGTCCTGGCGGCTCTCGCCTCTGCGGCCAGCGCCTTCACCGTCGCGACAGCGCCCCCGGCCGGTGCGACCAGCCGTGGATCCACGGTGGAGGCCACCATCAACGTCGCCGCCCTGGTGGTGACCAATCTGTGCAATGCCGACGTGGTGAATCTCAGCGGTGACATGACCATCCGCACCACCACGACCCCGAGGCAGAACGGTGGCTACACCGTGCAGTCGACGGCGATCGCCCGGAACCTGAAGGGGACGCGGATCGCCCCGCCGCCGGCGATCGGCTACCGCGGTACGAACGCCGAGAACACATATGCGTACTACGCTCCGCCGCCGTACCCCGCCACTTTCCGGACGGTTCACTACACCGAGCTGGTTCCGCAGGGTAAAGCGCCGCGCATGTATCTGGTGGTGATCATTCGTGAGGTCATCGCCGCGGACGGGACGCCGGTGGTTCCGGTCGTGGAACGCGCCTATCTCGTGTGCAAGCCGCCGTCGCGCGCGGGAAAGTAGGGCCGCCATGGATCGCCAGGAACAATCGTCCGAATTCGACCGTCGAGCGTTCTTACGCCGGGCGGGCACGATCGCCGTCGGCTCGGTCGCCGCACGCGGTATCTACGAGGTCCTCGACCAGATCGCCGGCGGGCCGCCCCGCGCCGCCGCGGCACCGGTGATCCGGCGGTTCCAGGAGCAGTACCTGATCGACCAGGTCGAGGTGATCGTCAACAACGGCGTCACGGTCGCGATCCCGCCGCTGCACAACGACGTGTTCACGGCCAAGCTGAAGGCTGGCGTCTCCTGGACGAAGGCGGCGCTGAAGAGCGCCAAGACGCGGGTCGAGAACGCGGTCGCGAAGGTCGAGGCGCCGTACCCGTCCACCGCGGCCGGGCTGACCATCGTCGTCGGCTGGGGGCTGCCGTACTTCCGGACGTTCGTACCCACGCTGATGAACACCTACCTGCCCGCCATCCCCGGCACGTCGCCGAAGCAGTACGCGGTGCTGGACGCGATCCAGTTCCCGAGTGACCCGTCCGGGCTGGTGCTCGAGGACAACCACGTCATGTTCAAGTTCCGCAGCGACTCCTCGGCGATCGTGAGCGGCGCCGAGCGGGCGCTGTTCGACGACCAGAACAGCGGCGCGTACATCGGTGATCTGTTCGATCTCACCAGCAAGCGCATCGGGTTCCTCGGCCGGGGCTTCGGCAACCCGAGCATCGGCAAGACCCTCGCGCTCGCCGCCGGCGTCCCCGGCGCGGACAGGATCCCGGCGAACTCGCAGCTGATGATGGGCTTCACCAGCACACAGACCCAGGCGCTGGGACCGGACAACATCCCCAGCTTCGAGACCCTGCGCGGGGTCACCGACCAGTGGCCCAACGGGTACTTCGCGGCCGGGTGCGCGATGCACCTGTCACACCTCTACCTGGACCTCGACGCCTGGTACACCAACATGGACGCGGCCGGCTACGCCGACCGCGTGAAGCGGATGTTCTCCGCCCGCACGGCGGTGCCGGCCGATCCGAACACGGTGACCCTGCCGAACGGGCCGGCGCAGCTGTCCACCATGGCCCAGGTCAAGCAGGACGTCGCCAACGGCGGCGTGCTCGGGCACAACGCCCTGCTGCAGCAGGCGACGCGCCTGGCGGCGGTCTCCTACGACAACTACGGCCGCCGCCGCGACAAGGGAACGCCGGTGCCGCTGCGGGAGGACTTCAACACCCTCGACGACCCGTTCGCCTGGGCGCCCGGCGGGGTCGGGCCGACCAACAAGCCCGGCATGCACTTCGTGGCGTTCCTGCCCGGGCACCACCTGTTCCACCGCGCCCGCCTGGCGATGGACGGGATGATGCCGGACGGCACCAACTTCCGGGCCGCGCCGTACAACCTCTCCGATCAGCGGATCGGCATCAACGCCTCCATGCGGGCGTCGCACCGGCAGAACTACGTCATCCCGCCCCGGCGCAACCGCAGCTTCCCGCTGGTCGAGCTGCTACCCCCTGAACCCCCATGCTCCAACAGCAAAAAGGAAACTTTTTGCTGCTTTTCCGACGCTTATTCG
>NZ_JBFAZH010000115.1:0-11650 GCF_040681735.1 Actinoplanes sp. NPDC051633
GCGGCCCTCCCGCGCGAGCTCGGGCATCTCCGGCGCCTCGTGCTGCACCGCCTCGGCGGCCGCGCGGTCGACCGCGAAGTTGTCCTTGCCGCCCAGGTAGTAGTCGTACATGCGGGCGGCATTGGGCACCGAAGCGTCGATGCCGTCGGGAGCCGTCATGGGCAGACAGCATAGACGGTGGTGCTATTTGATGACGTTGAGCCACCCGCCGTCGATGTAGTAGGTGGAACCCACGCAGTAGCTCGCCTTCGGTGAGCACAGGAACACGAAGAGGTTGGCAATCTCGGCCGGGTCGGCGAAGCGGCCGATCGGCGCGTTGTCGTCGGCGATCTTCTGCAGATACTGCTCCCAGCCCTGCCCGGTGCCCTCGGTGAGCAGCTTCGCGGTCTTCTGCCAGTCCGGCGTCATGACCAGCCCGGGGTTCACCGCGTTCACCCGGATGCCGTCGCCGATCAGCTCGTTGGCGAGGCACTTGGAGAACATCACCAGCGCCGCCTTGGTGACGTTGTAGATGGGTTCGTAGCCGAGCGGCTGAGTCGCGCAGATCGACGCGTTGTGCAGGATCACTCCGCCGCCGCGGGTCTTCATGCCGGGTGCGAGGGCGCGGGCCAGGCGGACCGCGGCCATCACGTGCAGTTCCCAGTACGCGTTCCAGCGCTCGTCCGGCGCGTCCAGGATCGTCTCCTCGCTGCCGGTGCCGGCGTTGTTGATCAGGATGTCCGCGCCGCCGAACCCGGCCACGGCGGCGGCCACCGCCTCGGTGCCGGCAACGGTCGCCACATCGGCGGTGACGGCTTCGGCGCGTACCCCGAAATCGGTCTTGATCTGCGCGGTCACGGCGGCGAGCCGCGCGCCGTCGCGGGCGCACAACACCACGTGTACGCCCTCGGCCGCCAGCCCCCGCGCGATCGCCAGCCCGATGCCGACACTGCCGCCGGTCACCACCGCCACCTTGTCCTTGAGCTGCAGATCCATCGAATTCTCCTTCTCGGCGAAACGGTCGGTGCTGAGGACAGCCTGCCGGTGAAGAGTGGTGGTAGCACTCCTGACCACGGCAGAAGTGGCCGCAACGCTGGACGAATGACGATGATGACGACGGCAAAGGCCGCCGCCGGAAGTGACTTCGCCGAACTCAACCGCAGGATCCAGGCCGCCGGGCTGCTGGACCGCCGACCCTCCTACTACGTGCTGCGGCTGACCGCCGTCGCCCTCGTGCTGATCGGCACCTGGGTTGGGTTCTTCCTGATCGGCAGCTCGTGGTGGACCGTCGCGGTGGCCGCCGTCATGGGCGTCGTGTTCGCCCAGACGGCGCTCGTGGCGCACGACCTCGCGCACCGGCAGGTGTTCCGGACGGCGACGGCGAGCGGCCGGGCAGGCATGATCGCCGGAAACCTCGGCATCGGCATGAGCTACGGATACTGGCAGCACAAGCACACCCGTCATCACGCCAACCCCAACCACGACGACCTCGACCCGGACGTGGGACCGGGCGCGCTGGTGTGGAGCCGCGAGCAAGCCGCCGAGCGCACCGGATTCGGCGCGTGGCTGACCCGGCACCAGGCGTGGCTGTTCTTCCCGCTGCTCACGCTGCTCGGGCTCAGCCTGCGCAAGGACAGCATCGTGGCCCTGCGCACGGAGAAGATCAAGCAGCGGTGGCTCGAGGCGACGCTGCTCGGCGTGCACATCGTCGGCTATCTCGCGGTGTTGTTCCTGGTGCTCAGCCCGCTGCAGGCGCTCGCGTTCTTCGTGGTGCACCAGGCGGTGTTCGGTGTCTACCTCGGCCTCACCTTCGCCCCCAACCACAAGGGGATGCCGCATCCCACGGGCGACGAGGACTTCCTCCGCAAGCAGGTGCTCACCTCGCGCAACGTGCGTGGCGGCGTGCTCATGGACGTGGCGCTGGGTGGCCTGAACTACCAGATCGAGCACCACCTCTTCCCGGCCATGCCGTCGCCGAACCTGGCCAAGGCCCAGCCCATCGTGCAGGCCTACTGCGCCGAGATCGGCGTCTCGTACGAGGTCACGGGCCTGGTCGAGTCGTACCGCATCGCGCTGGCCCACCTGCACGAGATCGGCGCGGACCTGCGGAAGTAGAGCTATCACCACCGACATGTGATGCACTCGGGAGACAGAATCGGGACGTGGAGATGGTGACCGACGAGCAACTGGCGGAGTGGAGCCGGCGCGGCGTGCGCGCCGTCGGTGGCGGCCTGCTGTCGATCGCCTTGGGCGTGCTGAACGTCCCCCTCTTCGTGCTCTGGCTGGTCGCCCTCCTGATCGGGCTCATCCCGGGCGTGGGCATGGTGACGTTGTCGCTGATGACCCGCCTCGTCCGCGCCCGGGCGGACTTCGAGCGGCGCCGGGCGGGTGCGGCCGGCGTCCCGATCGCCCGGCCGTACGCGCCGCGGCCCGACCAGGTCTGGCGGCGCTACTTCTGGATCCTCAAGGACCCGGCGACCTGGCGGGACTTCGCCTGGCTGCTGCCCGGGGCGGTGGTCGGTGTGGCGCTCGGCGCGGTGGCGCTGGCCGTGCCGCTCTATGGCCTGGAGGGCATCACGCTGATCCCGCTGTGGATCTGGCTGGGCGGCGGCTGGTACGGCTACGGCGCGATCTGGCCGATCGAATCGCTCGGCGACGGCCTCCTCGCGCTGCCGCAGGGCGCGGTCTTCCTCGCCTTCGGCCTGGTCGCCGCACCGTGGCTGCGCTGGGTGGATGCGGTGTTCGCACGGCTGTTCCTGGCGCCCACCCGGGCCGCCGAGCTGCGCCTGCGGGTGGCGGAGCTGACCGAGACCCGGGCCGACACGGTCGACGCGCAGGCCGCCGAGCTACGCCGCATCGAGCGTGACCTGCATGACGGCGCCCAGGCCCGGCTGGTGTCGCTGGGCATGATGATCGGGCTGGCCGAGGAGTTGGTCGAGCGTGACCCGGCGGCGGCCCGCAAGCTGCTGGCCGAGGCCCGGGAGAGCAGCGGCACCGCCCTGGTCGAGCTCCGCCACCTGGTCCGCGGGATACACCCGCCGGTGCTCGCCGAGCGCGGGCTGGACGGCGCGGTCCGCGCGCTGGCGATGAGCCTGCCGGTCCCGACCGCGGTGGACGGCGGGGTGCCGGGCCGGCTGGAGACGCCCGTCGAGTCGGCCGCCTACTTCGCGGTCGCCGAGGCGCTCACCAACGTCGCCAAGCACAGCGGCGCGCACAGCGCCTGGGTGAGCCTGCGGCACGAGGACCATAGGCTGTTCATGACGGTCGGCGACGACGGGCGCGGCGGCGCGGATCCCGGCGACGGCACCGGCCTGCGGGGTATCGAACGCCGCCTGGCCGCATTCGATGGCACGATGACGCTGTCCAGCCCGCCCGGCGGGCCGACCGTCGTGACCATGGAGCTGCCGTGCGCGTTGTCATCGCCGAAGACCTCGCCCTCCTCCGGGATGGCCTGATCCGCATCCTCGAGGCGTTCGACTTCGAAGTGGTCGAGGCGGTCGACAACGGGCCGGGTCTGTTACCGGCGCTGGTCAAACACCGGCCGGACGTGGCCGTGGTCGACGTGCGGCTGCCGCCGACCTTCACCGACGAGGGGCTGCAGGCGGCGATCGCGGCGCGTACCGAGGTGCCGGGCCTGCCGATTCTGGTGCTGTCCCAGCACGTCGAGCCGCTCTACGCGCGTGAGCTGCTGACCGACCGCACCGGCGGCGTCGGCTATCTGCTGAAGGACCGGGTGTCCAATGTGGGCCAGTTCGTGGACGCGGTGCGCCGGGTCGCGGGCGGCGGCACGGTGATGGACCCCGAGGTGGTGTCGCAGCTGCTGGCCCGCCGGGAGCCGCTCGGGGTGCTGACCCCCCGCGAGCGGGAGGTGCTCGGCGAGATGGCCGAGGGCCGGTCCAACGCGGCGATCGCGGCCAAGCTCTTCGTCACGGAGAAGGCCATCAGCAAGCACATCAACAACATCTTCACCAAGCTGGGCATGGCGCCGTCGGACGACGACAACCGCCGCGTCCTGGCCGTCCTCGCCTACCTCGACGGCGCACCCTAGGGTCTGGTGAAAGTCTAGAAGCGCAGTTTCGCGATCCGCCCGTTCTCGCCGGAGGCCCAGCAGGAGAGGTCGCGGGCGCAGAGCACCGCGTCGAAGCTCCCGGTGTCGAAGCGCGTCCAGGTGCGGCCGCCGTCGAGGGACCAGTCGCTGCCGGTCGGGCCGACCGCGAGGGCCACGGTGCCCACCACGAAGGTCGCCCCGGAGCGGTACTCGCCCGGCACCCTCCGCGACACCGTCCAGGTGCGCCCGCCGTCGCGCGTGGTCGCCGACCCGTCCGGCGCCGCGGTAGGGGTGAGGTAGTCGCCACCCACCGCGATGCCGTGGCGGCGATCACGGAACGCGAGGCTGAAGATGCCGGCCGCCTCGCCGCTCGGCAGCGGGCTGTCGGTCACGTGCCACGAGCGGCCGCGGTCGTCGGAGGTGAAGACCCGGGACCGCTCGCCGCCGCCGGTCGCGAAGAAGGCCCGGCCGCCGGCGGAGACCAGGCAGGTGCCGCTGGCCGCGAAGGCGAACTCGCCGGGAAGTGCGGCCGGCATCCCGGCCGGGTCACGCACCGCCCAGGTACGCCCGCCGTCGGCCGTCGCGAGGATCCGGAACTTGCCGCCGACCGGGTCGGACAGGGCGAGCCCGTGCCGGCGGTCGAGGAACGTGATGCAGTCGTAGAAGGCGGTCGGCTCGTCGTTGCGGAACACCTCGGTCCAGCTGCGGCCGCCGTCCGTCGTCCGATAGAGCCGCGAGTCGGTGCCCTCGCCGATGGTCAACGCGACCGCGTTGTGCGCGTCGAACGCCTCGATGTCGCGGAACTGCAGCTCCTCGACCCCCGGCGGGCCGACGCTCTGCCAGCTGCGGCCGCCGTCGACGGTCCGCAGGATGGTGCCCGCGGAGCCGGCCGCCCAGGCCACCCGGGCGCTGACCGGAGCCAGGCCGCGGAACCGCGCGGTCACGCCGGTGTCGGTCAGCTGCCACGACGGATGGAGTTTCGGCGTGGTGAACGCCCCGGTGCCCGCGATCACGGCGAGGCCCAGCACGACGGCGACGAGTTTCCTCATGGGCCGGAACGTACCCGATCCCCGGCGGATCGGCACGGGTCGCTGCGGGGTACACCAGAAAACCGAACCCCGAGCCCACCGGACCACCGGCTTTTCGCAGGCGGCGATGCCTGACAGCGTCTTTCCTATGAAGACACCCATCATTCAGTCGCAGGCCAGGCCCGCCGTCGCACCCGCGCCCCGCCGCGCGAACCTGATCGCGCGCCACCGGCTCGTGTCGTTCTTCGTTCTCGCGTATGCGCTGGCATGGTGGTCCTGGCCGCTCCACCACTACGACATCTGGCCACGGCAGGCCTTCAACGCGATCGGCGCCCTCCTCGCCGCGATCATCGTCATCGCGGCGGCCGACGGGCGCTCCGGCTTCGCGGAGCTCGGCCGGCGGCTGATCCGGTGGCGGGTGCCCTGGTACTACTACGCGTTCGCGCTGCTGGTGCCGCTCGCGGTGCGGGCGGTGGCCACCGCCGTCAACGTGGCTCCCGCTCCGGACTGGCTGCACCTGTCCTGGACCACCTTCGCCCTGTGGTTCCTGGTCCGGTTGATCAACCCGTTGGACGGGCCGATGGCCGAGGAGCCGTCGTTCCGCGGCTACGCCGTGCCGCTTCTGCAGGAGCGCCGCTCCCCGTTGGCGTCCGCCGCCATCCTGGGCGTGCTGGTGTCGGGCTGGCATCTGCCGCTGGCCGCCGAGATCGGTTGGATCGGGTTCGGCAGCACGTTCGTCATCACCTTCGTGTACGTGTGGCTCTTCAACCGCACCGGCGGCAGCGTGCTCCTGCCCCTGATCTTTCACAGCGCCCAGGGCTTCATCACGATGGGCGACCTCGGTTACACCGGGGACGGCCTCGCCCGGCAGCAGCTCATCGAGTTCTTCCTCTGGGTCGCGGTCGCGGTGGCCCTCCTCTTCGACCGGAAGGCATGGCGGAAATGATCATCAAAGGCATACTCGTGGCCCTCGCCCTGACCTTGCCGATGGGCTCGTCGGGCGCCACCGCCCGGCCCGTTCCACCGCCGGTGGACCACTACACGGCGCTGACCGTGACGGTGCAGCAGCCGCCGGAGCCGGTGGTCGGCGCCGACGGCCGCAAACACCTCGCCTACGAGCTGCTGATGCTCAACTGGCAGCAGTTCCCGGCCACCGTCGAGCGGATCGAGGTGCTCTCCGGCGACCGGGTGATCGCGGACTTCCGGGGCGCATCGCTCGAGGCCGCGACCAGCTCAATCCTCGCGGTTCCCGGCCGCGTGGTGGCGCCGGGCACGATGCACAAGGCGGTGCTCGACGTCGTCCTGCCGCGGGACGCCCGGGCGCCGCGCACTCTGGAGCATCGGCTGACCGTCACCACCGAACCCGAGCTGGCGCTGTTCGCCTCGCCGTTCCGGGCGGCCCGGACGCCCGTCTCGCAACGGGAGCCGGCCGTCCTGGTGCCGCCCGTGCACGGCCCCCGCTGGGTGCACCTGACCGGATGCTGCACCCCGGACCAGCACCGGACCGTCCTGCAGGGCATCAACGGCAAACTCTCGCTGGGTCAACGGTTCGCCTACGACATCTCCCGGCTGCAGCCCGACGGCCGTTATCTCGACGGGCCGATCGACGACGTGCACAGCTTCGCCGCGTACGGCGAGCCGCTTCACGCGGCCGCCGACGGTACGGTGATCAGCGCGATCGACGGCATGCCGAACCAGGTCCCGTTCCAGGCCACCGAGCCGGGCGAGCCCGCCACCGTCCTCGGCAACTCCGTCATCATCGACATCGGCGCCGGTCGTTTCGCCGCCTATGCGCACATGGCGCCGGGCAGCGTCCGGGTGGCGGCCGGCCAGCGCGTCCGCGCCGGTCAGGTCATCGGCCAGATCGGCAACAGCGGGTTCACCGATGCGCCGCACGTGCACTTCCAGCTGATGGACGGGCCGTCCCCGCTCGGCTCCGAGGGTCTGCCGTTCGTGTTCCGGTCCTTCGACAGCCCGGGCAGCGTCCCGCCGCCGGACCAGATCGACCCCAACCAGCCTGTTCAGATCGATCCCAGGAACGCCGGGCGGCACCGGATGGCGATCCCGATGATCCTCCAAGTCGTCGACTACCCGGTCGCATGACGGATTTCCGCTATGTGCTGCTGGCCGGTCGAGGCGTAGCGTCATCGTCGATGCCTCGGCCGGCCACGGCACTTCTCACCACACTCGGCGCGATCCTGCTGACCGGGCTCGGCGGCATGATCGGGGTCGGGCTGTACAACGGCAACTCGCCGCTGCATCTGGCGGTGATCAGCTGGATGGCGGTGTCCTACACGGTCTGCGGGCTGGTCGCCTGGAGTGCCCGGCCCGGCATCCGGTTCGGTCCACTGATGGTTGCCACCGGTGTGGCGATCCTGATCACCACGCTGATCTGGTTCGAGCAAGGGATCCCGCACAGCATCGGCCAGTATCTGGACCTGCTGCCCTTCGTGCTGGTCGTGCACGTCTTCCTGTCCTACCCGTCCGGGCGGATCCGCCGCCCGCTGGAGCGGATCCTGCTCGGCATCGGATATGCGGCCGCGCTGGTCAGCCAGCTCGTGGTGATGCTGCTCGGCGGCCTGACCCCGCAGGTCTTCACCGTGCTCGACCGGCCCGGGCTCGCGCTGGTCATCTTCAAGGTGGAGCTGGTCGTCGTCAGCGCCGTCGCTCTGGGTGCGGCCGCGCTGTTGCTGACCCGGCGGCGCCGGCAGCGGCGTCCGCTGCGGCGCTCGTTCCGGCTGCTGCTGGATTCGTTCACGGTCGGGCTGGTGATGATCGCGGCGCTGCTGCTGTCCGGCGCCCTCGGCGGCCCGGTGTTCCCCGTCGTGCAGCAGGTCAGCCTGTTCCTGCTGGGCGTCGCGCCGGTCGCCTTCGTGGCCGGGCTGCTGCAGATCCGGCTGGCCCGCAGCTCGATCGGCGACCTGGTGATGGAGCTGCGCGAGGATCCGGCCGACCTGCGCACCCCGCTGTCGCGCGCGCTGCGTGACCCGTCGCTGGAGCTGCTCTACTGGCTGCCCCGGTTCGAGGTGTGGGCGGACGAGGGCGGGCAACCCGTGCCGCTGCCCGACGATCCGCAGCGGATGACGGTAATCATGGAGGACGGCGAGCCGATGGCCGCGCTGGTGCACGACCCGGCGCTGCGCGACGAGCAGGAGCTGCTCAACGCCGTGACCGCGGCGGCGGCGATCGCGTTGCGCAACGGGCGGTTGCAGGCGCAGCTGCGGGCCACCGTGGACGAGTTGCAGGGCTCGCGGGCCCGGGTGCTGGAGGCGGGGCAGCGTGAGCGGCAGCGGCTGGAGCGCGATCTGCACGACGGCGCCCAGCAGCGACTCGTGGCGCTGTCGTTGAGCCTGGGCGTGTTGCAGACCCGGCTGGACGGCGATCCCGGCGCGGCCGATCTGCTGTCGGCGGCGCGTACCGAGATCGCCACCTCTCTCGACGAGCTGCGCGACCTCGCCCGCGGACTGCACCCCGCGGTGGTCACCGCGCACGGCCTCGCCGTCGCGCTGGAGTCGCTGGCGGCGCGGGCGCCGGTGCCGGTGTCCCTCAAGGTCGACGTGCCCGAGAAGGGCGAGGAGGCGATCGAGGTCGCCGCCTACTACGTGGTGTGCGAGAGCCTGACCAACATCGGGAAGCACGCCGATGCGAGATCCGCCACCGTCGAGGTGGTCGAGCGGGAAGGCAAGCTGGTGATCGAAGTGGCCGACGACGGCCGCGGCGGCGCGGACGCCGAACGGGGCAGCGGTTTGCGCGGCCTCGCCGACCGGGTCGAGGCGCTGGGCGGCCGGCTGCGGGTGTGGACCCCGGTGGGCGGCGGCACCCTGGTCCGGGCGGAGCTGCCATGCGGGTAGCCATCGTGGAGGACAGCGTGCTGCTGCGCGAGGGCATCGCGCGGCTGCTCGGCGACGCCGGCTTCGAGGTCGTGGCCCGCTGCGGCGACGCCCTCCAGCTGCGGGCCGAGCTCGCGGTGAGCGTGCCCGACGTGGTGGTGCTGGACATCCGGCTGCCGCCCACGCACACCGACGAGGGCCTGCGCGCCGCCATCGAGGTGCGGTCGAAGTTCCCCGGCCTGGGTGTCCTGGTGCTGTCCCAGTACGTCGAGGTGGGGCTGGCGATGCGGCTGCTGGCGGATTCCGCCGAGGGTGTCGGGTACCTGCTCAAGGACCGGATCAGCGACGTACCGGAGTTCATCGGGGCGGTCCGCCGGGTCGCGGCCGGCGGCTCGGCCGTCGACCCGACGATCGTCTCCACGCTGCTCTCCCGGCGCCGCCGCGACGACCCGATCGAGCAGCTGACCCCGCGCGAGCGGGAGGTCCTCGAACTGATGGCCGAGGGCACCTCCAACCAGGGCATCGCCGATCGCCTGGTGATCACGGTGCGGGCCGCGGAGAAGTACGTGTCCAGCATCTTCAGCAAGCTCGGCCTGCCGGCGACCGGCAGCGAGTCGCGGCGCGTTCTGGCGGTGCTGCTCTTCCTTCGTAGCTAGGTTGAGGCGATGGAGATCGCCGTCCGCCGCCGTGCCGCCGACGCCTTCGAGCGGCTCCGTCCCGCTCTGGAGGCCGAGGCCGGGGAGCGGCTGGGCCGCGCCGAGGCGGTCGCCTTCCTGGCCCGGCTCGAGACGTCGCTGTTCGACATCTTCGAGCCGCTGGAGATCGTCTACGGCTCCGCCGACCTGGACCGGTTCGTCCGGGTCGCCCTCGACGCCGCCGCGGCCAGACCGCCCGCCCTCCGCGAGCTGGACCGCCGCCGTGAGATCGACGCGCACTGGTACCAGCGGGCCCGCATGGTCGGCTACGTCTGCTACGCCGATCGTTTCGCCGGCACCCTCGCCAACATTCCGGACAAGCTGGACTACCTGGCCGAGCTGGGCGTCACCTACCTGCATCTGATGCCGCTGCTGAAGCCACGGCCGGGGGAGAACGACGGCGGGTACGCGGTCGCCGACTACCGGTCGGTCGATCCGCGGCTGGGCACGATGGACGACCTGTCGGCACTCGCCGACGCGCTGCGCGCCAGGGACATGAGCCTCTGTGTCGACCTCGTGCTCAACCACACGGCGAAGGAACACCCGTGGGCCGCCGGGTGGCTGGCGGGCGACCCGGCGTACGAGAACTTCTACATGTCGTTCCCCGATCGCGAGATGCCGGACGCGTACGAGAGAACGATCGACCCGGTCTTCCCCGACCGCGCCCCTGGATCCTTCACCTTCTTCGAGGAGCGCGGGGAGTGGATCTGGACGACGTTCTGGAGCTACCAGTGGGACCTCGACTACTCGAACCCCGCGGTGTTCGAGGCGATGCTCGAGACGATCCTGTGGCTGGCCAACCGGGGCGTCGACATCTTCCGGCTGGACGCCGTGCCGTTCATGTGGAAACGCCTCGGCACCACGTGCATGAACCAGCCCGAGGTGCACCGCATCGTGCAGGCCATGCACGCGCTGACCCGGCTGGCCGCGCCCGGGGTCATCTTCAAGGCCGAGGCGATCGTGGCGCCCGACGACCTGGTGCCCTATCTCGGCGGGCACGACCGCTACCGGCCGGAGTGCGAGCTGGCCTACCACAACCAGCTCATGGTGATGCTGTGGAGCAGCCTGGCCACGAAGGACGCTCGGCTGATGGCGCAGTCGCTGCGCCGGATGCGCCCCATCCCGGCCTCGTCCTCCTGGTGCACGTATGTGCGCGGGCACGACGACATCGGCTGGGCGGTGAGCGCTCAGGACGCCGCGGCGGTGGGCTGGGACTGGTGGAACCACCGCAACTTCCTCAACGCCTTCTTCTCCGGGCGGTTCCCGGGTTCGTTCGCGCGCGGCGCGCTGTTCCAGGAGAATCCCGAGACCGGTGACGCGCGGATCTCCGGGACGGCCGCGTCGCTGTGCGGTTTCGAGACGGACGACCCTGTCTTCAGTCGTGTCAAGGGCGGTGGTGGGGCTGCGGATGGCGCCGCGATCCGCCGGCTGACACTGCTCTACTCGGTGGCGTTCGCGTTCGGCGGGATCCCGCTGATCTACATGGGCGACGAGCTGGCGATGCGCAACGACCACACCTACCTCGACGATCCCGCCCTGGCCGACGACAACCGCTGGATGCACCGCCCGCACATGGACTGGGCGGCCGCCGCGCGCCGGCACGACCCGGCGACGGTGGAGGGCCGCGTCTTCGCGGCGCTGCGGCAGCTCGTGCGGGCCCGCAAAGACCTTCTGGCGTTGCGTACGGGCGGGGAGATCGAAGTCCTCGGCGTCGACGACCCGGCCGTCTTCGCCTGGCGGCGCAGGCATCCCCGCAGCGGCACGTTCATCGGGCTGGCCAACTTCGCCGAGGAGCCACGCGCGTTCGACGCCGCCGCGATCGGCCGCTACGGCTGGCTGGAAACGGCGCTGAGCAGCGACGGCCCGCTGGAGGTCCGCGAGGGCCGCGCCCACCTGCCCGCGCTGGGCTTCACCTGGCTGATCGAGCGATAGCCGCGCGCATGAGTGGTAGCCCACCCACGTGTCGGCGGACCCGACGGGTGGCTGCGCTACCACTATGGGGTGCGCCCGTGCCGCCAAGCGAAAAGTGGTAGCCCACGGGCGTATCCGGCTTCTATATAGTATCAAGAC
>NZ_JBFAZH010000116.1:0-11631 GCF_040681735.1 Actinoplanes sp. NPDC051633
GCGAGCCGAGGGACCGGGTGGGAACTCAACCGGCCCGCAGGAGGCAGGTGAGGCGGGCGGTGCAGACCCGGTCGCCGAGCTCGTCGGTGATGACGATCTCGTAGGTCGCCATCGACCGCCCCCGGAAGACCGGCGTCGCCACCCCGGTGATCGTGCCTGTTCGCGCCCCTTTGTGGTGCGTGGCGTTGATGTCGATGCCGAGCGCGAACGGCCGGTCGACGGTCTCCCCGTGCAACGTCGCACCCACGGATCCGAGCGACTCGGCGAGCACGCAGGACGCCCCTCCGTGCAGCAGCCCGTACGGCTGGGTGTTGCCCTCCACCGGCATGGTGGCGACCACTCGATCGGGTGACGCCTCGATGAACTCGATGCCCATCCGGTCGCCGAGCACCCCGGCCGGCCCTGCTGACTTCTGCTGCTCCAGACCCTCCACGAGCAGTGACGCTACGTCCTGGGTCGCGGGTGTGGCACCGGACCCCTAGGGTCAGTGCGTTCGCAGACCTGAAGGAAGACCTGGATACGAGGAGGGCCCGCATGACCGAGCCGCAGGAGACCGTCGAGACGCGTGGGGACGACCGCGTCGATCTGATCGCCACGGACACGACGGGCGACGGCAAGCCGGACGTCTGGGTGTCCGACACCGACGGGGACGGCAAGGCCGACCTGTTCCAGTTCGACACCGACGGCGACGGCAAGGTCGACATCACGATGGTGGATCTCGACCAGGACGGCACACCGGACGCGGTGGTGGACGGGGACGGCGGGCTGCCGCCTAGCTGAGGGCCAGCACGGCCAGGTAGTAGGGCCGATCGGCGTCGTCGATCGCCTCCAGCCGCCACGGGCTGCCATCCAGCAGCGACGACAGCTCGGCCGGCGAGCAGACCAGGTAGTCGAACCACTCGGTCGCCAGCATCCGGTACCGCAGACGCAGCCGCAGCTGCCCACCGAGGCGGCCGCGGGCGCGGTTGCGCTCGTGGTAGCCGAGATGCACGGGGTCGGTCGTGCCGTAGGGGTCGGTGCCCTGCGCCACGATCCGCGCGCCGGGGTTGGCCAGCTCGGCCAGCGCCGCCAGGAAGGCCGGCGCGCGCTCCCGGCTCTCGAACAGCCCGAGATTGTTGCCGAGCAACAGGAACGTGTCGTAGCGGGCGCTCGCCCGCGCGTACCCGTCGACGGTGTTGAGAACCGTGTCGCGCAAGCCGCGCTTGCGCGCGATCTCGATCGCGCCCGGCGATGTGTCCAGGCCGGTGACGGCGACGCCGCGGCGTTGCAGTTCGAGAGAGGTACGCCCGGCACCGCAGCCGACGTCGAGCACATGCCCCCGGCACAGGCGCAGGGCGCGATGGTCGTGCGGCTGCCACTCGTGCGGCTCGCCGAGGTAGTGATCCGCCGGGGCGCCATTGATCAACCCGTCGTCCCGCTCGATCACCTCGATCACCGGCCGCGGCACCCGCCCACCGGCGAGCGGCCGAGGCCCGACCCCGGTCCGCGCCGCATAGGCGTCCCTGATCATCTCGCCGAAGACGTCGCCGATGGCAGGTTGATCCACTGGAACTACCATTCAGGTATGGCGACGCTCGAGCAACTCGGCTCGGAGAAATACGTCCTGCTGACGACGTTCCGCAAGGACGGTCGCGCGGTCGGCACGCCGATCTGGGTGGTGCCGGACGGCGACGGGATCGCCTTCTGGACGGTCAAGGCCAGCGGCAAGGTGAAGCGGATCCGCAACAACGGGCGGGTCACCGTGCAGGCCTGTGACATCCAGGGCAAACACCTGCGCGGCGACGTCGTCGAGGGCGAGGCCCGGTTCGGCGACGCCGACGACCGCAAGCGGGTGTCGGCAGCGCTGCGCCGCAAGTACGGCATCGTCGGCCGGCTCTCGCTGATCGGCAGCCGGATCCGACGCGGCGCCGAGGGCACCTTGATCATCCTGGTGAAGTAAGAATCAAGAGCCGAAGAAGGGGCGATCGCCTTCCCCAGCGCTCGCCCCTTGCAACGATCTTTCGGTCGACTGCGGTCAGTCGCCCTGACGCTGCGTGGGAATCTGCCCCTGCAGCAGGGCACGAACCTCCGACTCTCGGTAGCGGCGGTGGCCGCCCAGCGTACGGATAGCGCTGAGCTTGCCGGCCTTCGCCCATCGAGTGACGGTTTTCGGGTCGACACGGAACATCGACGCCACCTCGGCCGGCGTTAGTAGCGGCTCTGGGTCGTGCGTACGCGATGCCATCGGTCACTCCTCCACAGGTACCTAAAGACATCGGCCGGGGTCCCGCCGGCCGGTGCGTCTCTCATGGTCCGGCTAGTCCCCGATGTCCGACATGGGCCGAACGGCCGAACGTCCCTAGATAGACGGTTGAAGCATGCCCGATTTTTACGTTTTTTCTACGCCAGATAGTGCCTCGTTTAGTCCGATTATCACCCTTCGGGACCCGCCGATCACGAAGAGTGTTCGCCTTGTAAACGCTTTCTGGAGCGGCGAAACCTGCCCGTTCGTACCGTTTCGGCTGGTCAGTTGCATCGCTCGAGCAACTGGACGGCCCGCCACCGGGCGACGATCTTCTCGTACGCCTCCGTCGCCGCATCGGCGTCGCCCCGGGACAGCGCGGAGAGCCCCGCGGCCACCAGTCCGGGTGAATCGTCCGATGCCAGATCCTCCTCCGGCAGGAGGCTGGTCAACCCGCCGTAGTCGAGCTCGACGATCGACCGCGGATGGAACTCCTCCAGCCACTTCGTGCCCTCCTCGACCGCCTCGGTGATCGGGGCATCGCCGAGTGACTTGCGCAGCACCGACACACCCCGGTGCGCGCGCCGGCGGGCCTTGGAGATCTCGGTGCGGTAGCGCAGCGTGCGGCGCGACCCGTTGAGCACGATCTCGCGCTCGTCCAGGTCGACGAAGACGAACCAGCGCAGGGGCACGCCCCACGTCGCGATCTGCTCGTGCACCCGCGGCACGCCCTGCTCCAGCACCTTGGCCCCGCTGCGCCAGTCCTCGACCACGGCCTTCGCCTGGCCGGCCAGCACGGGCGGGACGAAGGCGTCGGCCAGCACCGAGGGCACGCCGTCGCGGGCGTTCAGCGCCGCCTCGGCGACCCGGAGCCGCAGGTTCCAGGGGCAGACCAGCAGCGTGTCGCCCCACTCCAGCACGTACGCCTCGTCGGGCAGGTCGGGCAGCCTGGTCCAGCCCGCGCCCAGCGCCTCGAGCACGGCGGTGCGTTGCTTGACCGGGCCCTCGGCCAGCCCGAACGCCCGTCCCTCCCGGGCGTACCGGCGCCAGAAAACCTGCCGCTCACGGTCGAAGGCGGTCAGGGGCTCGTAAACCCGCAGGTACGACGCGAACAGTGACGGCACGCCGCGATCCTTTCACGCACTGCCCCGGACTGACGAGGGTCAGGGCTCCGGCCACTCGCCCGACCGACGGGCCGGACCGCTGAGGCATAGGCTCGGCTGAGGGCCGGCAGCACCCTGCCGGCCGGTTCACCCCCAAGGCCCCACAAGGGTCGGCACTCAACGAGGAGCAGTCACATGGGCGTGTTCGACACCGACGGCACCGACGCCACGGGTCACGAACAGGTCGTCTTCTGTCAGGACCGGCAGAGCGGGCTACGCGCGATCATCGGGATCTATTCGACGGCGCTCGGACCGGCGCTCGGCGGCACCCGGTTCTACCCGTACGCGACCGAGGAGGACGCCGTCGCCGACGTGCTCCAGCTCTCCCGCGCGATGGCGTACAAGAACGCGATGGCCGGGCTCGACCTGGGCGGCGGCAAGGCCGTGATCTGGGGAGACCCCGCGGAGCTGAAGAGCGAGGCGCTGCTGCGGGCGTACGGGCGTTTCGTGCAGTCGCTCAATGGCCGCTACTACACCGCGTGCGACGTCGGCACCTACGTCCCCGACATGGACGTGATCGCCCGCGAGACGCAGTTCGTGACCGGGCGCAGCGTCGAGCACGGTGGCGCCGGTGATTCCTCGGTGCTGACCGCCTGGGGTGTCTTCCAGGGCATGCGGGCGGCCGCCGAGCATGTCTGGGGCACGCCGTCGCTGGCCGGGCGCCGGGTCGGCATCGCCGGGCTGGGCAAGGTCGGCAAATACCTCGCCGGTCACCTGATCGAGGACGGCGCCACGGTGGCCGCGACCGATGTGAGCGAGACCGCGCTGGAGTGGGCCCGCACCACGTACCCCCAGATCGACCTGGTGGCCGACACGCAGGCCCTGATCACCTCCGAGATCGACGTGTACGCGCCGTGCGCCCTCGGCGGCGCGCTGGACGACGAGACGGTCGCTCAGCTCCGCGCGAAGGTCGTCACCGGTGGCGCCAACAACCAGCTCGCCCATCCCGGCATCGAGAAGCAGCTCGAGGAGCGCGGCATCCTCTACACGCCGGACTACGTGGTGAACGCCGGCGGCGTGATCCAGGTGGCCGACGAGATCGAGGGCTTCAACTTCGAGCGCGCCAAACTACGCGCTACCGGGATCTTCCAGACGACCCGCCGCATCCTGCAGCTCGCCGATGACGAGGGCGTGCCGCCGGCGCTCGCCGCTGATCGACTGGCCGAACGTCGCATGGTTGAGGTCGGCAGGTTGCGCGGCGTCTATCTCCGCTGAGACACGCCATGCTCCGTGTGTGAGACACGTCGCGACGCGCGGTCGTGTCTCACACAACCCGAGGTGCCGAAGGCGGCATCATCCATGTACCGTAAGAGCCACGAGAGATGCCTGACGTCATCGGGGCCCGCCTTCGGGCTGCCCCGAATTCTGTGCGAGGGGGTCGAGCCATGGGGCGCGGCCGTGCTAAGGCCAAGCAGACGAAGGTGGCCCGGGAGTTGAAGTACCACTCCCCGAACACCGACCTCACCGCCTTGCAGCGCGAGTTGGCGGGTGCTGGTAAGTCCGACCATCACTTCGACGACGACGACAACGAGTTCGTCGACGACGAGGATGAAGCGGACGACCAGGACGACCGCTGGTCGCCATCAAGGCGTTGACGACTGACCCGTTCGCACACACGAGCACGCGGCTGACCGCGTGCTTCAGTGTGTGACGGTCAGCCGAGCATCCCCGTTTCGCCGGAACAGGAACCCCACGCGGTTCGACCGCGTGGGGTTCCGGTGCCGTGCTGCTTCAGCGCGGGCGATTGTTCCAGTTGTAGAACGTGGGGATGTTCTCGAAGTGGTTCCAGGCGCAGACCGCCGAGCCGCCGTCCTTTGACGTGCTCTCCGCACGCTGCCGCCGCGCCTCCTCGGCCTCGGCGAGCAGGGCCGAGAGCCCGTCGCGAGCGCCCGCCCCTCGAGCCGCCACGGGATCCCGCGCTGAGTTCTCCGCGCCGTCCGACGGACCAGGCGCCGGCGGCGACACAGCTTCAGACGGCCGTGGGCTCATGATCTCGGGCATGGTCCAGGACTCCCTCCAGTAGGCGGATCTTGCTGTTACGGCAGTGGTCGGTCTCGGTCCGGTCGAAGCGACCGTGCTCGAAATACCGGTTCGCCGCGTGGGCGCCGCCGCAGAACCCGAAATACGGGCACGTCCCGCGGCACGCCTCGACCCCGGTGAGGAACTCCGCGATCCAGGGCGTACCGGCGGCTCCGGCGAGGATCTCGCCCAGTGGGGTGTGCAGCACGTTGCCGCTGGTGAAGTCGCCGTACCGCGGGTCGTGGAAGCCGGCCAGCTCGGGCGAGAGCAGCACCACCGAGCCGTCGTGCGCGACCGTCGGGATGGGATCGAGCTCGCGTGGCAGCAGGTCGTCGGCGGTGCCGTCGAGCACCGACGACACGTAACGCAGCGACCACTCCACCTCACGCAGGTGGATGCGTGGGTCGCGGCGCCAGGCGGCGAGCAGCTCGGCCCAGAACCCGGTCACGTCGGCGGCCGGGTGGCGGTTCGGGCGCTCGTTGACGCCCTCGAGCTCCTCGACGTTGATGCCGAGCACGTCACAGCCCAGCTCCAGGAAATACGAGTACAGCTCGGTGGCCAGGCCCGGCTCGGGGCGCCCGACGACGCACAGCGCGGAGAACGGGATGTCGTGCCGGCGCAGCGCCGCGATGCCCTTGACGATGCGGTCGTAGGCTGGCCGCCGGCCCCGCGTGACCCGGTCGCCGTTGCGTGCCTCGGGGCCGTCGACGCTGACGCTGACGCGGACCCCGTGGGTCTTGAAGAACTCGCACCACTCGTCGTCGATCAAGGTCGCGTTGGTCTGGATGTGATGCTCGACGCCCGCGCCGAAGGGCGCGAAGAGGGCGGCGAGGTGGTCACGGCCGGCGGCCATCGGCTCCCCGCCGTGCCAGACCACGGAGAAGCGACGGGTACGCGCCCAGCCCGCGATCGACGCCGCCACCGCCTCGGCGACGGCCACCGGCATCCGCCGGTCGACCTTGCGGAACGGCAGGTAGCAGTAGGCGCAGTCGAGGTTGCAGAGGGTCGTCGGCTGCATCACGACATAGGTGGGGACAGAGGAGATCCCCCGCATCCCGCTCCATGCCATGGCCCCACCCCCGTCCCATCGACAAGGCCAGGCTAGGCCCGCAAGTCCACCCGAGTGTGCCCATGCGGCGGGCGCGCAGGGAAGATCCGCGCGGCCGACGAATCGACGCACGCAGATCATTTCACACCAGATGACGAAATTGCGTAGGTCTGCCGTGAGTCCGCACAAGGGCGGCGTCCGGCGGTGGAGGACTTATCCCCGGGTGTACTGACCCACCATCTGGACCTCGCCGTTGCCCTCGATGACCTCGCCCACCTGCCACGCCTCGACGCCGCGGCCGGTCAGGTAGGCCATCGCGCGGTCCGCGTCGTCGGACGAGACGATGGCGAACATGCCCACGCCCATGTTGAACGTGGCCTCCATCTCATGGTCCTCGATGCGGCCCTTGGCCTGGATCAGGTCGAAGATCGGCTGCGGACGCCACGACGCCCGGTCCACGACCGCATCCACGTGCTCGGGCAGGATGCGGACCAGGTTGCCGGGGATGCCGCCGCCGGTGACGTGGGAGAACGCGCGGACGTCGGTCTCCTCGATCAGGCCGAGGCAGTCCTTGGCATAGATCTTCGTCGGGGTGAGCAGCTCCTCACCGAGGGTGCGCTGACCGCCGAAGTCGTCGACCACGGTGTCCAGCCGCATCCGGCCGGCGCCCAGCAGCACGTGCCGGACCAGCGAATATCCGTTGCTGTGCAGGCCGGACGACCGCATCGCGATGACCGCGTCGCCCACCTCGACCCGCTCACGGCCGAGGATCTCGCTCTCCTCGACCACGCCGACGCCGGTCGCGGACACGTCGTACTCGTCCGGGCGCAAGACGCCGGGGTGCTCGGCCGTCTCGCCGCCGAGCAGCGCGCAACCCGCATACCGGCAGCCGTCCGCGATGCCGGCGCCGATCTCGGCGACCTTGTCCGGCACCACCTCGCCGCAGGCGATGTAGTCGAGCAGGAACAGCGGCTCGGCGCCGCACGCCACCAGGTCGTCGGCCACCATCGCGACCAGGTCGATGCCGATGGTGTCGTGGATGTCGAGCTGCTGGGCGATCACCAGCTTGGTGCCCACGCCGTCGGTGGACGAAGCGAGGATCGGGCTCTTGTACTTGTGCGCGTTCAGCCGGAACAGGCCCGCGAAGCCGCCCAGGTCACCCATCACCTCGGGCCGGGTGGTCTTCTTCACCTTCGATTTGAGCAGCTCGACCGCACGCTCACCGGCGTGGATCGAGACGCCCGCGTCGGCGTAGGTCACCGTGCGCTTGCGCCCGACCCGCCCGCTGCCGGCCACCCACGGCTTGTGGTCGCCCTCGGCATCGTTCGATCCGGCACTGTTGCGCTCGGACACGTGCGTCACGGTTCTCCCCTTGCTGCTGGTGCTGCCGATGGATCCGGGTGTTACGGGCGCTGCAACGCGTCGACCGCGGCCTCGCGGTGGTCCGCATCGAGCTCTGCGTACTCCGCCTCCAGCTCGGCCACCGCGGCCGATGCCTCCTGCGGGGTGGCATCAGGCATCGTGGCACGGCGCCCGACACCCTCGAGCAGGTGCTTGCCGATCAGGTTGCCGGCCGGCAGCTCGATCGGATACTCCCCGTCGAAGCAGGCCATGCACAGTCGTGTCTTCGGCTGCTCGGTCGCCTGCACCAACCCGTCCAGGGAAACGTAACCCAAGGTGTCCGCGCCGATCGAGCGCCGGATGCCCTCGATCTCCAGCCCATTGGCGATCAACTCGGCCCGAGTGGCGAAGTCGATGCCATAGAAACAGGGCCATTTCACCGGCGGGGAGGAGATCCGGACGTGCACCTCGAGCGCCCCGGCCTCGCGGAGCATGCGGACCTGCGCCCGCTGCGTGTTGCCGCGGACGATCGAGTCGTCGATCACCACGATCCGCTTGCCGCGGACCACCTCGCGCAGCGGGTTCAGCTTCAGCCGGATGCCCAGCTGGCGGATGGTCTGTGAGGGCTGGATGAAGGTACGGCCGACGTACGCGTTCTTCATGAAGCCGGCGCTGTACGGAATGCCCGACTCCTCGGCATAGCCGATCGCGGCCGGGATGCCCGACTCCGGCACGCCGATCACCAGGTCGGCGTCGACCGGGTGCTCCTTGGCGAGCCGGCGGCCGACCCCGACCCGGGCGCTGTAGATGTTGCGGCCCGCGATCGTCGTGTCCGGCCGGGCCAGGTACACGTACTCGAAAAGGCAGCCCTTGGGCTCCGGCGCGGCGAACCGGGTCGACCGCAGGCCGTGCTCGTCGATCGCCAGGATCTCGCCGGGCTCCACCTCGCGGACGAAGCTGGCGCCGACGATGTCGAGCGCCGCGGTCTCGCTGGCCACGGCCCAGCCGCGCTCCATCCGGCCGAGCACCAGTGGGCGGACCCCCTGGGCGTCGCGCGCCGCGTACAACGTGCCCTCGTCCATGAAGACGAAGCTGAACGCGCCCCGCAGGCGCGGCAGCACCTCCATGGCCGCGGCCTCTACCGAAAGGTCGGGCTTGGCCGCCAGCAGCGTCGTGACCAGGGCGGTGTCGGAAGTGCCCAGGTCGGCCTCGAGCCCGCGCTCGGCGACCTCGCGGGCCAGCTCGGCCGTGTTGACCAGGTTGCCGTTGTGGGCCAGGGCGATGGTCGTGCCCGCCGTGGTCGCACGGATCGTGGGCTGGGCGTTCTCCCAGTTGGACCCGCCGGTGGTGGAGTAACGGGTGTGCCCGATGGCGAGGTGCCCGCGCAGGCTGGCCAGGGTCGGCTCGTCGAAGACCTGGGAGACCAGGCCGAGATCCTTGTACACCACGACGCCGGAGCCGTCGCTCACGGCGATGCCGGCCGCTTCCTGGCCACGGTGCTGCAATGCGTAGAGACCGAAGTATGTGAGCTTTGCGACCTCTTCCTCCGGCGCCCAGACACCGAAGACGCCACAGGCATCCTGGGGGCCGCGCTCCTGGGGGTCGAGATCACCGGTCAGACGGCCGTCGCCTCGGGGCACAGACTTGCTCCCTCATGGTGGATTGAACGCCTCGCTGCTCAAGGGCCGAGTGTACGCGGTCCCACGGGCGGTGGCTCGGGTCAGCCCGACGGGTGCAGCGGCAGCCACTCCGACAAATCGGTCCGGATGCCGCTCGCCCTGATCCTGCCGCTACTCACCGCATCTTCCCAGCTCAGGCGCCCAGTGGCGGCCAGCAGCCAGGTCATCGGATCGGTCTCGACCACATTGGGCGGTGTGCCACGGGTGTGTCGCGGACCCTCGACACACTGAATGGCACCGAACGGTGGAATCCGGACCTCCACCGATCGGCCCGGCGCCACCCGCGCCAGCTCGGCGAGAAGTGAGCGGACGGCATCACGCAATACCGTGCGGGCGGGTTCGGCGCCGTGATCCAGCGCGTCCAACGCGTCTTGCACGGACTCGGATTTATTGTGCGCAGAGGACACGTCGGGACGATACGACTCGTTTCTGAGGGATCTCCCGTCGCCCCTGACTCGCGCAATGGACCCGCGACAGGGCATAGTGGCCGACGGTGTAATCGACGCCCGGATCACCGGACACTTCAGCGGCCGGAGACCGTGCGACCGGAAGGCGGTGGACGTGACGACGCACCTACGAGCCCGAGCGGCCCAGGCCGGTGCGTTAGTGGCGCTGGTCGGCGGCCTGATCGCGATCGGCGGCGCGCCCGCGTGGGCAGCCGACCCGACCGTCCAGGTGGTCAGCCTGTCCTCCACCGACGTCGCCTCCGGCGGCCGGACGACGCTGAAGTACAGCATCACGAACAACAACCAGCTCGGTGAGTCCGACAACCAGATCCGGATCAATGTCAGCGGCATGACCTGCGCCGGCGACTGCTCACCGTCGCAGATCATCCTGCCCGGACAGACGCGCGACTTCACCGCCAACCTGACCGCGCCGGCGGTCAACGCCGGCGCGAACCGCGAGATCCAGATCCGGATCACCGCGAACGCGAACAACGGCCGCGCCGAGGCGACGGAGACCGTCACCGTCCGCGGGCCGGAGAAGCCGCAGCAGGTCACCGCCGTCACCGGCAAGGTCAAGGACGCCAAGAACAAGTCGGTGTCCGGCGCGCAGGTGGTCATGCAGGACAGTGCCGACCACCGGTACGAGACGACCAGCAACGGCGACGGCGAGTTCACCTTCCGATCCTCCGACAGCAAGCCGATCGCGCCGGGCTCCATCTCGGTCGGCGCCGGCAAGGACGACTTCGAGCCGGCCGCGGTCAGCGTCAACGGCGCCGCGGGCAAGACGGTGACGGTCACGCTCACCGTCACCGCCAAGGCGGTCACCCCGTCGGCCACACCGTCGACGGCCGAGGCGAGCGCGCCGGCCGACGAGGAGACCGACGCGGCCACCGATCCGGCCACCGAGGACGCCGCCACGGACACGAAGAACACGGCCGGCGAGCAGGACGACGACGGCTCGCTGCTCTTCATCATCCTGGGCGGCCTGCTGGTCGCGGCCGGGGTCGGCGCGATCGTGCTGGTGCTGATGCGGCGCCGGAACTCGGGCGGCGACGACGATGACGACGCCGGTCTGCCGGGTGCGCCGGTGCCGCCGGCCCGCGGTGGCGGTGGCTACGGCGACGCGACGCGGGTGGCCGCACCGGTCGGCGGCCGCGCCGACGACGCCACCATGGTGGCCGGTGCGGGCCCGGGTGCCGGGGCGGCGTCGCTGGCGAACGCGCCGACGATGATCCACCGGGCGGTGCCGGCCGACGACGAGTTCCCCGACCCGTACGGCGCGCCGCTGCAGCCGCAACAGCCGGCCAACCCATATGCCAACCCGTACGCGAACCCGGGCCCGGCGACGCAGACCTACGGCGCCGCGGCGGTCCCCGCCCAGGCCGCGCCCGGCGGCGGGTACGACGACCAGTACTACGACGACGGCCGGCCACAGGCGTATTACGGCCAGGAGCCGTACGGCGGCGCCCCGGAGCCGCAGCGCTTCGACGAGCCGACCGGCATGTACCGGCCCGAGGAGTACGCCGAGCCGCCCGCGCCCGCGGCCGGGACCTACGGTCGCGCCGGAGCTCCGCCGCAGCAGGAGTGGGACGCTCCGGCGCCGCAGTCCGGTGGCGCCTACGGCGGCGGCACCTACGGTGGTGGCGCCGGCGGTTACGACCAGGGCGGCGGCTATGCCCAGGGCTACGACCAGGGCGGATACGACCAGGGGTAC
>NZ_JBFAZH010000117.1:0-11595 GCF_040681735.1 Actinoplanes sp. NPDC051633
GGTCGGGAACGGCTGCAGCCACGTCTCCGGCCCGGCCGGATCGGGCGGCACGTCGATGCCGCCCGCCGGCGCGCCGAGGCCCGACGGCAGCGCCCGCCGCGCGCGTCCGTCCAGCGCCGTCAGGCAGACGTTGGTGGCGATCCGGTAGAGCCAGGTCCTGGTGCTCGCCTCGCGGCGGAACCCGTCCCAGCCGCGCAGCGCACGCAGATAGGTGTCCTGCACGACGTCCTCGGCGTCGTCCCAGGCACCGAGCATCCGATAGCAGTGCGCCAGCAGCCCCCGCCGCTCGGTCTCGAACGCCTCGGTCAGAACCTCGGTCGCAGCCACGCGGCGAACCTCCCGATCGCATCGTCCGCCGCCGGCAGGTTGCCGGCCGCCATCTGGAACGTGTGCAGTTGCCCATCGAACACGTCCAGCCGCACGTCCACGCCGGCCGCCCGCGCCCGCTCGGCGAACATCCGGCTGTCGTCCAGCAGAGTCTCGTTGCCGCCCACCTGCACAAAGGTAGGCGGCAGCCCACTGAGATCGGCGCGCAGCGGGTTGATCTCGGGGTCGGCGGGATCCTCCCCGTGCGCCAGCCAGATCTTTATCAGCCCGGCGACCATCTCGCGCGTGAAGAACCGGTCGTGCTCCGCGTTCGTGCGGTAGCTCTCGCCGGTCAGCTCCGGATCGGTCGACGGCGACATCAGCAGCATCGCCGCGGGCTTGACCTCGGCCCGCCGCGCGACGGCGATGCACAGATACCCGCCCACCGAATCGCCGGCCAGGACGGTGTCCAGACCCAGATCAACCACCCACTGGTACGCGCTGAGCGCGTCCTCGTTCTGCGCCGGGTACGCGAACTCGGGCGCCAGCCGGTAGTGCACCAGCAGCGTCCGGGTCCGGGTGGCCCGGGCCAGGTGCCCGGCCAGCTTCCGGTGCGTGTCCAGCGAGCCGCCGACGTACCCGCCGCCGTGGAAGTACACGATCGCCTTGCCCTCCCGCGCGCCCTCGGGCTCGGCCCACAGGGCTTGCACCCCACCGGCGACGGTCTCGCGATACCCGACGCCGGGCGGCTCGGTGGTCACGTTCCCCCAGGCGTCGGGCGCCTCGGTGCCGGCCACCCACCGGTCGTACATCTCCTCGATGATGTTCATGCCATTACCGACCACCGGCACCCCGGAAAGGAATCGGTCCTATGGAAATGATCCCGGCCGACGACGGCGTGCGCCTGCGGACCTGGACCGCGGGCACGGCGACCGGCCGGCCCTCGGTGCTGCTGCTGCACGGCGGCCCGGGCCTGTGGGACTACCTCGGACCGGTGTCCCGCATGCTCGAGCCGCTGACCGTGGTGCACCGCTTCGACCAGCGGGGTTGCGGCGGCTCCGATCCGTCGGACGAGCACACGACGGCCCGCTACGTGGCCGACATCGAGGCTCTGCGCCGCCACTGGAACGTGGAGTCGTGGACGGTGGCGGGCCACTCGTTCGGCAGCGAGCTCGCCCTGAGCTACGCGATCGTGCACCCGGCCCGCACGGCGGCGCTGCTCTACCTGAACGGCGTCGGCATCGGTGACTGGCGCGCGGCCTACCGCGCCGAAATCGCCCGCCGCATGACCCCGGCGCAGCGCGACCGCTTGGCCGGCCTGTCCGCCCGCACCCACCGCACCCACGACGAGGAGCTGGAGTTCCGGACGCTCGCCTGGTTCACCGACCACGCCGACCCCCACCGAGGCTGGGCGTGGGCGGCGGCCGACGCCGCGGTGGACCTCCCGATCAACTTCACGGCCAACCGTCGCCTGGCCGACGAGCGGCGGGCCCGCGACGAGGCGGCGCACGTGGCCGCGGCCCGGCGGCTGACGATGCCCTGCCATTTCGTCCACGGCGCCGCCGACCCACGCCCCAGCGCGGCGGTGGCCGAGCTGGCCGCCGCCATCCCCACGGCCGAGCTGCACATCCTGGAGGGCGCCGGCCACCAGCCGTGGCGCGAGCACCCCGAGCGCTTCGCAGCGTTGCTCCGGAAAATCGTTGCCGGCCGGCGCCCCCGCCGCCTCCCCCACCCCGGCACTGGGTGGGCCCGAGACTAGAGAGCGAATCTGACGGATCATCACGGGTCGCGTTGATCGATCGTCGGCGTGTTGTGGCTGGCGATTGACTGACCAGGAGTGGGACCGTTTGACGGCGTTGTTATCGAGTACGTTGCAGCAGCGTGGTGGCCGATGGCGTGATCACCGGCAGGTGATCAACGGGATTCTGTGGCGGACCGAGAACGGTGCGAAATGGCATCAGGTCCCGGACCGCTACGGGCCGTGGAAGACCTGCTATCACCGGTTTTCGCAGTGGGAACAGGACGGGACCTGGGCCAGGATCGAACGGCGGTTGCAGAGCGACGCCGACGCCGTCGGGGAACTGGATTGGCGGGCGCAGGCCGACGCGACGATTGTGCGCGCCCATCAAGACGCTGCAGGCGCCCGCAAAGGGGGCTGACCGCGGTCGAGTCGCGGGCAGCCAAAGGGATCGGCCGGTCCCGAGGAGGCCTGACCACGAAACTGCATCCGCTCGCTGAGGGACGCGGCCGGTCGCTGGTCACCCGCATCACAGCCGGGCAGCGCTCGTCGCGGCTCGCGCGGTGGCCGGCTTCCACTCTTCGACGCCCAGCGGTATAAAGACCGCAACCAGATCGAACGTGCCTCCAACCGGCTCAAGCAGTTCCGGGCGGTCGCGACCAGGTACGACAAGCTCAAAGAGCGTAACCACGCCGCCGTGATCATCGCCTCGATCATGATCTGGCTCCGCGTCAAACCCGACCGAGCCCGACCATGATCCGTCAGATTGCTCTAGGGCACGCCTACGACGAAATCCGGCGGTTGTCCACAGCGGAGGGCCGGCGCCTCAGGAGGCCGGCAGCTCGTAGTCGAACCAGACGCGGTGCGTGCCGTCGGAGTCCACGGCCATGCCGCCGGTGCCGGTGATCTCGGCCAGGGCGTCCGTTCCGCTGCCCGGGACGATGACCAGCAGCTCGGCCGTGCGGTCCACTCCCGTCGTCGTCGCGCTGTGGGCGAAGTTCAGCGCACCCTCCCGGCCGCCCACGCTCCCCCGGAAGGACTCCATCGCCACGTAGGTGCCCGTGCCGGTCGCCTGGTCGAACGCCGCCGTGAACAGCGTGGCCGACTCGCCGGCGATCTCGCCCGTGAAGACCTTGCGCATGACGGCCACCCCGACCGGCACGGCCGTCTCGATCTTCGGGGCCTCCACCGGGGCCGGGTCGAAGGCGGCCACCTCAAATGTTCCTGTCGCTCGCATCCGATCAACCTACTGGCCGGTCACGTGATGAGGGGCACGTGTGGTCTGCGCCCAATTCGTTGCGACCCCGGGCGGCCGGCGAGGAGGGTGGAACACGCAAGGCACGCACGGCGACACCGGAAGGCAAAGGATCTTGGCTCTGCAATTCAAAGGCAGGGCCTGGGCTGTCTGGGGTGTCGGTTTGGCCGCCTATGTCGTGGCCGTGCTGCATCGCACGTCGCTCGGCGTCGCCGGGCTCGACGCCCAGGAGCGGTTCGGGGTCGGGGCCGGTGCGCTCGCCTCCTTCGCCGTCCTGCAGCTGCTGGTGTACGCCGGCCTGCAAGTGCCCGTCGGGGTCCTGCTGGACCGCTTCGGCTCGTTGCGGATGGTCGTCGCCGGCGCGCTGGTGATGGCGTCCGGGCAGGCCCTGATGGCCTTCTCCGACGACGTCACCGGCGCCGTGCTGGCCCGGGTGCTGGTCGGCGCGGGCGACGCGATGACCTTCATCAGCGTGCTGCGCCTGGTGCCGCAGTGGTTCCCGGGCCGACGGGTCCCGGTGATCACTCAGCTCACCGGCCTCGTCGGACAGCTCGGCCAGATCCTGAGCGCGGTGCCGCTGGCGGCGCTGCTGGCCTATCAGGGGTGGACCTGGGCGTTCGTGAGCGCCGCCTCGGCCGGCGTGCTGGTGGCGGTGCTCGCGCTGGTCGCGTTGCAGGACACCCCGGACGCGCGGATCAACTCGGGCCCGACGATCCGGCCGCGGCAGCTCGGGGCCGACCTCAGGAACGCGTGGCTGCACCCCGGCACCCGCCTGGGGCTGTGGACCCACTTCACCACGCAGTTCACCGGCACCGTCTTCGCGCTGATGTGGGGCTTCCCGTTCCTGATCGCCGGCGAGGGCCTGCCACGGGAGACGGCCAGTGTGCTGCTCACCTTGTTCGTGCTGACCGGCATGGCGGCCGGGCCGGTCATCGGTGTGCTGACCCAGCGGCACCCGCTGCGCCGCTCCTGGCTGGTGCTCGGCGTGGTGGTCACGAACGCGGCCGCCTGGGGCCTGGTGCTGGCGTGGCCCGGGCCGGCGCCGCTGCCGGTGCTCGTCCTGCTGGTGCTCGCGCTGGGGCTGGGCGGGCCGGGGTCGATGATCGGCTTCGAGTTCGCGCGTACCTTCAATCCACCGCACCGGCTGGGCACCGCGACCGGAATCGTGAACGTCGGCGGCTTCACCGCGTCGCTGCTGACCATCTTGCTGATCGGGCTGATCCTCGACTGGCGGACCGGCGGGTCGGCGAGTTACGACCTGGCCGACTTCCGGGTGGCATTGGCAGTCCAGTATGTGGTCGGTGTTCTCGGGCTGGTGGGCATCCTGCGCACCCGGCGGCTGGCCAGGCAGAAGATGGCCGAGCAAGGGGTCGTCGTGCGCCCGGTTCGGGAGGTTCTGGCGGAACGCCGAGGTTTGGCATTTCGTCGCTCGGTAAAGGCAGGAACTTCCGGAACGACAGGCGGGCAGGCGACCATGACCGAATCGAACGTTGGGCAGAGGAGGACATGACCGAGCACGCACCGGACCGTATCTGGTCCGGCATCGACATTCCGAAGACGTTGGCCGGTGCCCTGGCCGCGGTTTGCGCCGCCGTGATCGGCTCGTTCCTGGGGGTGGCCGGCACGTTGGTCGGCGCCGCCGTGGCGAGCATCATCGGCTCGGTGGGCACCGAGATCTACAACCGGTCGATCCGCAAGGGCACCCAGAAGCTGCAGACGCTCGCGCCGGCCTTCGTGAAGGCGCCGGCCGCAGTCGGCACGCCAGAGGTGGCCGCCGCGACCGACGAGGACTCACCGTCGCACACGACGGCCGAGGGCTCGCCGACAGCGGCCGAGGCCGACCCCGCCGTGGGTGGGCAGCCGGCTCGGCGGCAGGTGCGGTGGAAGCCGATCCTGATCGGCACGGCCCTGATCTTCTTCCTCTCGATGGGCGCCATCCTCGCGGTGGAGACCCTGGCCGGGCAGTCGATCGCCTCGATCACCGGCAACGACAACAAGGGGGGCAACACGCTGAGCCACCTGGTCGGCGACGACGACACGTCCGATTCGACGCCGACGCCCGCGGTCACCGAGACGCCGAGCACGGAGCCGTCGTCGACCGGCGACACCTCGGAGCCCTCCGGGGAGCCGACCACCTCGCCGACCGACCAGACCGACTCGGGGACGCCGACCACGGAGCCGACGACCGAGGCGCCGACCACCGACGCGCCCACGACCGAGCAGGATCAGCAACCGGATCAGGGCATCGCGCCGGAGAACGGCGGGACAGCCGATCAAGGGAGCGATGGCAATGCGGAGTAACGAGGTCTTGATCGACGCGTTCGGGCGGCTGCCCGAGCTGGTCGAGGCGGCGGTGGACGGGCTGAGCCCGGAGCAGTTGCGCTGGGCGCCCGCCGAGGGAGCGAACTCGATCGGCTGGCTGGTCTGGCACCTCACGCGGGTGCAGGACAGCCACGTCGCCGAGTTGCTCGACGGCGAGCAGATCTACAGCCGTGACGGCTGGGCGTCGAGGTTCGGGCTCAAGCCCGGATCGCGGGACACCGGGTACGGTCACACGCCGGCCCAGGTGAAGGAGATCGCGCCGGAGAGTGCCCGGGTGCTGGTCGACTACTACGCCGCGGTGCACGAGCGGACGATCGCGTTCGTCGAAGGGCTGACCGACGACGACCTCGACCGGGTGGTGGACGACAACTGGGACCCGCCGGTGACCTTGGGCGTGCGGCTGATCAGTGTCTACGACGACGACGCGCAGCACGCCGGGCAGGCCGCGTACATCCGCGGCCTGCTGAGTTGATTGGCTCCGCTTCGCTCCGCGGCTCGCGCCTGATGACCGGTGAGATGGCTCGCCGTTTTCCGCCACCCGCAAACCCGGCGGGCGTCGCAAAACGCCGGGCCATCTCACCGGCGGCGCTCGCGGGCTGGCGTGTCTACGTGGATGACGGCTCGGTGAGCGGCAGGCGCACCAGGAAACGGGTGTCGCCCGGCTCCGAGGTGAGGCTGATGTCGCCGCCGTGCCGGTTCACCACGATGCGGTAGGAGATGTCGAGGCCGAGACCGGTCCCCTCGCCCACCGGCTTGGTGGTGAAGAACGGCTCGAAGACCCGCTTCTTCAGATCGTCGGGCACCCCCGGCCCGCTGTCCCCGATCGAGACGATGAGCCGTTCCTTCTCCTGGTAGGTCTTGATCGTCAGCGTGCCGACGCCCTTCATGGCCTGCACCGCGTTGTCGATCAGGTTGGTCCACACCTGGTTGAGCTCGGCGGGATGCGCCGGGATCTGCGGCAGGTGGCGGTCGTAGTCCTTGACCACCTTGATGCCTTCGCCGAGCTTGTGGGTCAGCATCACCAGCGTGCTGTCCAGGCCGGAGTGCACGTCGATCCACTGGTGTGCGGCGCGGTCCATCTGCGAGTACTGCTTCGCCGCAGTGACCAGGCTGGAGACGCGGCTGGTGGCGTCCTCGATGTCGCTCATCAGCTGCTCGGTCTCGAGCGCGTAGCCGAGCCAGTGCGCGGCCTGGTCGAGCAGCTTCGCGTCGCCGACCTTGCGCTCGATGTCGTTGAGGCAGTCGGTGTCGAGGCCGGCCTGGGCGAAGACCGGCGCGAGGTCCCAGCCGCCGGTGATGTTGTGCTCGTCCATCCAGTCGCCGAGCTGGTCCTCGAGGTCGGCGGCCTGCATGGCGGTCAGCGCCGGCGCCTTCGCCGCCCGCTCGATGACCTCCTCCTGCAGCTCGACCAGCGCGTCGAGGCGGGCCGGGTCGACCTTGCCGTGGGCCAGCATGCCCAGCTTGTGCCGCATGCCGGCGACCCGCTGGCGCAGCGCCCCGGTGGCCCGGGAGGCGGCCGCAGCCGGGTTGTTGAGCTCGTGCATCAGGCCCGCGGTGAGCGAGCCGAGCGCGGTGAGACGCTGCCGCTCGCTGATCGCCGCCTGCGAGTTGCGCATGCCCATCGCGAGGCCCTCGAGCAGGTGCATCCCCATCGGGAACCACTCGCGGATCATCAGGCCGAAGTCGCGGGCCTCGAGCACGTAGAACTCGCAGTCGTCGAGCGCGCGCATCGAGCCCATGTACAGCTGCTGTACGCCGTCGTCGCGCAGGTATGCCTGCGTGGCGCCCATGTACACGCCGCGCTGCTCGGTGCGGTTGGTCTCCACCTCGTCGCCGCCGACCCTGCGGGTGAGCTGGATCGTCCCGCTGAGAAGCATGAAGAACTTCTCCGCCGGGTCGCCCTCGCGCAGCACGTACTTGCCGGCCGGCACCCGCATCGTGCAGCCGTGCTCGGCGATCCACTGCAGCTGGTCGTCGCTGAGCTTCTCGAACAGGAACAGTGCCCGCAGCTCGTCCGGCGTCAACTGACCGGGCTCGCAGGGTTCGAGAACGATCGCCTCGATGTCGCTCATTGCGCCTCCAGATAACGGTGCACCAGCGTGACGGCCATCGCGCCCTCGCCGACCGCCGAGGCCACCCGCTTCACCGAGTTGGCCCGGACGTCGCCGGCCGCGAAGATGCCGGGAACGCTGCACTCCAGGTAGAACGGATCGCGGTCCCGATCCCATCCCTTCGGGCGTGTGCCGTTCGTCAAAAGATCCGGCCCGGTGTAGACGAAGCCCTTCTCGTCCCGCGCGACCGCGTCGCCCAGCCAGTCGGTGCGCGGCTCGGCGCCGATGAAGACGAAGAGGTAGCCGCACTCGACCGTGGTGCTCATCCCGTTCTTGCTGTCGCAGATGGTGATGGCCTGGAGGTGACCCTCACCCTGCGCGCCGATGACCTCACATCGGGTACGGACGTGCACGTTCTCCTTCTGTTCGATCTGCTGGATCAGGTAGTACGACATCGACGACTCGAGCGAGTCACCGCGGACCAGCAGCGTGACGTTCTTCGCGAAGCGGGAGAAGTACATCGCCGCCTGCCCGGCCGAGTTCGCCCCGCCGATGATGAAGACGTCGGCGCCCTCACAGCCGGGCCCCTCGGAGGAGGCCGAGCCGTAGTAGATGCCCGAGCCGGTCAGCTCGTTCACCCCGTCGGCGACCAGCGGCCGGTACGCGACCCCGGTGGCGAGCACTATCGAGTGCGCGGACACCTCCCCGCCGTCGGAGAGCTTGAGCGTGCGGGCCGACCCGTCGGTACGCAGCCCGACCACCTCGCGGGTGTTCAGCACCTCGGCCTCGAACTTGCCGACCTGACGCCGCGCCCGGGTGGTCAGGTCGCCGCCCGAGATGCCGTCCGGGAAGCCCAGATAGTTCTCGATCCGGGAGCTCTGCCCGGCCTGGCCGCCGACCGCCTGCCGCTCGACCAGCAGCGTCTTGAGGCCCTCGGAGGCGCCGTAGACCGCGGCGCCCAGCCCGGCCGGCCCGCCGCCGACGATGATCAGATCGTAGAAGTCGCGGTCGGGCGCGGTGGACAGCCCCGCGGCCTCGGCCACCTCGGTGGTGGACGGCTGCGACATCGCCCGGCCGTCCGCGGTGACCACCAGCGGGATCGCCTCGGGGCCGACGCCGGCCGCGTCGAGCAGCCGCCGGCCCTCCGGCTCGTCGGCCGACAGCCACTTGTAGGGCACCAGGTTGCGGGTCAGGAACTCGCGCAACTGGTACGACGGCTCGCTCCACCGGTGGCCGACCACGCGGATGTCCTCGAGCTCGCGGTCGCCGGTCTCCAGCCACGCGTCGAGCAGCGCGTCGATCACCGGGTAGAGCTTCTCCTCCGGCGGGTCCCACGGCTTGAGCAGGTAGTGGTCGACGTCGACCTGGTTGATCGCCTGGATCGCGGCGTCGGTGTCGGCGTACGCGGTGAGCAGCGCCCGCCGCGCGTTGGGGAACAGGTCCATCGCCTGCTCGAGGAACTCGATGCCGTTCATCTGCGGCATCCGGTAGTCGGCCAGCATCACGGCCACCCGGCCGCCGCGCAGCTTCAGCTCCTTGAGCGCGTCGAGGGCGTCGGACGCCGCCGACGCCCGGACGATGCGGTAGTTCTCGCCGTACCGGCGACGCAGGTCGCGGGCGATGGCGCGGGAAACGGCGGGATCGTCGTCAACGGTCAGGATGGCGGGATGACCCATTAGTCCAACCTCACGGGTGTGCGTAAGTGGGGGCGCCGGGAACCTTGAACGCGACCTCGTCCACGTAGCACCACCACCAGTCCTCGCCCGGCTCGTACGACTGCACGAGCGGGTGTTCCTCTCCGGCCGCATGGGCGCTGGCGTGCCGGCCCGGCGACGAGTCACAACAGCCGATGTGCCCGCAGGTCTCGCAGAGTCGCAGGTGCACCCAGCGACCACCCTCCGCCAGGCACTCGACGCAGCCGTCACCCGACGGCTCGACGTCCTTGGCGAACTCCATGTGTCCGCAGACGGGACTGGTCATGTGGTCTCCCCCTCGATCAGGTCGGCTCGATCAGGTCGGCGTACTCGGGATGGCGCTCCACGTATCCCGTGACGAACGGACAGGTCACCCGGACCGGCACGGCCCGGTTACGTGCATCCTCGAGAGCTGCCGACGCCAGCCGGCCGGCCAGGCCGCGCCCCTCGAAGGCCTGATCGATCTCGGTGTGCGTGAGCTCAACGATGCCACCGTGACGGCGATAGTGCAGCACCCCGGCGGACTCGCCGCCCAGCAGCACCTCGTACCGGGAATTCTCGAAGTCGTCCACGACCGTCGCGTCGGCCGCGTCGCCCCGGCCCACCTGGGCGCTGCCCTCGACCCGCAGCTTGCGCCGGGCCCGCTCGTAGAACGACGTGCTGCCGAGGCGGATCACCTGGGCGGCGGCCCGGATCGGGTTGATCCGCAGCTGGTCGCCGCCGGTCACGTAGCCCTCGATGATGCCGTCCACCTCGACCGCGAGCCGGCCGCTGCCGGAGAGCACGTCGAGCTCGAGCACCTCGTCCAGCGACAGCATCAGCGAGCGGTTGAAGGACGAGTGCGCGGCCGAGGCGGAGACGATCAGGCCCTCCACGTTCGGCGAGACGATCGGGCCGCCGGCCGAGAAGCTGTACGCCGTCGAGCCGGTGGGCGTGGCGACGATCACCGCGTCGGCCGCGTAGCTGACGAAGTTCTTCCCCTCCACCGAGATGCCGACCGCGGCGAGCCCGTCGCCGGGCACCCGCACCAGCGCGATGTCGTTGAACGCCGACACGTCCTTGCCGCCCGGCAGCTCGGTCCGCACGGCGGTCCGCGACTCGATGGTGAACCGGTGCTCGTCGATCGCGGACAGCGCGCCGGGCAGGTCGGGCAGGTCCACCTCGGCCAGGAAGCCCAGTTTGCCGATGTTGACCCCGAGCACCGGCGTCTTGCGGCCCTCGACCAGCCGCATGGTGCGCAGCATCGTGCCGTCGCCGCCGAGGCTGACCAGCAGGCCGGAACGCTCGACCAGCTCCTGCTGCGTGACGGCGACCGCGTCGCAGTCGATCCGGGTGATCTCGTCCTGCAGACCCAGCACGGTGACGTCGCGCCCCTTGGCCCAGTCGACGATGGCGTCGATCGCGGACCCGCAGTCGCGTCTCGGATGCAGGACGAGTCCGACCACCTTGACCATGCCCACGGTCATCCACCCCCATCGCCCGACGTCGGCGTCAACTCTACGGTCCTCCCCGGTTGTTACCGGCGGATGACCTGGTGCTCGCTCAACCACGCCCGGACGAATTCTTGACACAGTATTAACAGATCGACACACTTCGAATTGCGAGAGCGCTCTCCCAGCATAGAAGTGGAGATCCCATGCACCGTCCCCGCACGGCGATCGTGGTTGCGGCGGCGGCACTCTCAGTCGTCGGACTGATGGCGCTGCCCAGCTACGCCGCACCGATCGAATCACCGTCCCCCGATTCCCCGTCCCTGGACATCGACCCCGGCATGCTCACGGCCATGCGCCGCGACCTGCGCCTGACCGACGACCAGATCGCCGACCGGCTGGTCACCGAGGCGGCCGCGCCGGTGATCGAGAAACGCCTGCGCTCCAGTCTCGGCGCGGCCTTCGCCGGCGCCTGGATCCCCAGCGGGAAGTCCCGCCTCACCGTCGCCGTCACCACCGCGGCGGCCGCCGAGAAGGCCCGCGCGGAGGGGGCCGAGGCGAAGATCGTGGCGCGTGGCGAGCGTGACCTCGCCGCCGACCGGCAGAAGCTCGACAAGCGTGCCAAGCAGGCCGCGAAGGGCATCTACGGCTGGTACGCGGACGTCGCCACCAACAGCATCGTGGTGCGCGCCAAGCCCGGCGCCGAGGCGGCCGCGCGCAAGTTCGCGGCCGACAGCGGGGCCGGCGCGGTCCGCGTCGAGGCCCTCGCCGAGCAGCCCAAGCCGATGTACGACATCCG